>ONVE01000075.1 GCA_900321215.1 uncultured Eubacterium sp.
ATATCTTAAAGTTTCTTCTGATACACCGTCCGGATGTGACAGCTCTTGTCCGGCATCCTGGCGCATATACCTATGTATATTTTGTTTATTTGATCTTAATAAAGTTCTCCAGTATCTTCATTCCGTCCGGTGTAAGTATTGATTCCGGATGGAACTGAAGTCCGTAAACGTCATATTTCTTATGACTTACTGCCATTATCTCGCCGTCGTCATCTGAAAGTGCAAGCACCTGAAGGCAGTCAGGAATAGTTGACTGCTTGGCTGCCAGTGAATGATATCTTGCAACCTTTATCTTGCCGCCGTTAGATATTCCTTCAAACAGTGGGCTTCCTTCTTTGATGTAGCACTCTGACTGCTTTCCGTGCATCAGCTTCTTTGCGTAGGTAACTGTTGCGCCGTAAGCCTCACAGATTGCCTGATGTCCGAGGCATACGCCAAGGATAGGAATCCTTCCTCCAAGCTTTCTGACAACGTCCTCACATACGCCTGCGTCGCGTGGCTTGCCCGGGCCCGGTGATATTATAATATGTGAAGGCTCGAGATCTGCGATCTGCTCCACTGTCATTTCATCATTTCTTATTACTTTTATATCCGGTTCAATACTTCCTACAAACTGGTAGAGGTTGTAAGAAAAGCTATCATAATTATCAATCAGTAATACCATATTTACTCCTTTCCAAACGCACCTGGATAATTCTAAATGAATCCTCCGGACTAATCCTCAAGTGCCTTCATAACTGCCTTTGCCTTATTGATGCATTCCTGATATTCCTTTTCAGGAACTGAGTCAGCAACTATACCGGCTCCGCTTCTGATGAATACTCTTCCGTTCTTCTTATATGCAAGACGGATGGCGATGCAGGTATCCATATTTCCTGTAAAGTCGATGTATCCGATCGCTCCTCCGTATATTCCTCTCTTGTTTCCTTCCAGTTCATCTATAAGCTGGCAGGCTCTGATCTTTGGCGCACCTGAAAGTGTTCCTGCAGGAAGTACTGCCTCGATCGCATCCAGCGCATCCTTGTCCTCTCTGATCACGCCGCGTACGGTTGAACCGATATGCATTACGTGTGAGAATTTAAGGATATCCATGTATCTCTCAACCTCAACGGTTCCGAACCGGCTGATCTTGCCAAGATCATTTCTTCCAAGGTCAACCAGCATGTTATGCTCAGCGCATTCCTTCTCATCTGCAAGAAGCTCTGTCATAAGTGCCTTGTCTTCCTCTTCGTCCTTGCCTCTCGGTCTTGTTCCTGCAAGAGGAAATGTATGAAGCACGCCATCCTCAAGCTTTACCAAGGTCTCAGGTGAAGCTCCCGCAACCTCAACGTCTGTTCCTGAGAAATAGAACATATAAGGTGATGGATTGATGGTTCTGAGAAGTCTGTAGGTTTCAAGAAGGCTTCCTTCAAATGGTGCCGACAGTCTGTTTGAAAGCACGATCTGGAAGATATCTCCCTCGAAGATATGCTTCTTTGCCTTCTCTACCATCTCGCAGTACTCTTCTTTGTTGAACAGCGGCTTTACCTCTCCGAGGAGTTTTCCCTTCTCGTCCTTAGCCTTGCTTCCGGTCTCAAGAAGTGTCTTAAGCTTGCCGAGCTCCATAACCGCTCTGTTGTATTCAGAATCAATATCTGAAAGCCTGATATTTACGATAAGTATTATCTTCTGTCTTACATTATCAAAGGCTATAACCTTGTCAAAGAGCATCAGGTCAACATCGCGGAATTCATTTTCGTCCTGAACGTCCTTTCTGAGGACCGGCTCAGCGTACTTGATATAGTCGTATGAAAAATATCCGACCAGACCGCCTGTAAATGGTGGAAGATAATCAAAACGCGGGCTTTTGTACTCCTTAAGTATCTGTCTTAAATATGCGGTCGGATCATTTGTCTCTATAGTGATATCTCCGGCCTTAAGCTTTCCGTTGATGCAGGTAATCTCCATCTTAGGTTCAAATCCAAGAAATGTATATCTGCCCCAGGTCTCATCTGCCTCAGCAGACTCAAGCATGTAGGTGTGTGTGGATACATTTTTAAGTATCCTGAGTGCTTCAACCGGGGTTATAAAATCCGAAAGGATCTCACAGCTGACCGGAGCTACTGTAAACTCTCCGGTATTAAGTTTCTTAAGTTCCTCAACTTCTGGTTTGATCATATTTGTTACCTCCTTGTATTTCTCGCTCCA
>ONVE01000069.1 GCA_900321215.1 uncultured Eubacterium sp.
GTATTCTCAAGAGCCTCCTTCGCATAATGGAACTTCTCATACATTTCCTCTGGCGACTTAAGATAATACTGTCCCTCGGCATAACGCATTCTGTCCTCGTCCGCAACCTTCTTGCCGGTCTGGATACAGAGCAGTATGTCATGTGGCTTCCAGTCATCCTTGTAAATGTAATGTGAATCATTTGTACAGATCAGAGGGATGTCTATATCCTTCGAAAGACGCAGAAGTCCTGCATTTACTGTCTGGTCCTCTGCTATATCGTGGTCCTGAAGTTCAAGGAAGAAATTGTCCCTGCCAAATATATCAACATACGAAAGAGCCGCCTCCTTCGCTTTATCATAGAAGCCCTTTCTGAGATAAAATGCAACCTCACCCTGAAGGCAGGCAGACGTGCAGATTATTCCCTCGTGGAATTCCCTGAGCACTTCCTTATCTACCCTCGGCTTATAATAATATCCTTCTGTAAAGCCTCTTGTGACTATCTTGGAGAGATTGCTGTAGCCTTCATTTGTCTCCGCAAGCAAAATAAGGTGATAATACCTCTCATCCTCGCTGCCCGGTTCACGGTCGAATCTTGAATTCGGCGCAACATAAACCTCGCAGCCAATGATCGGCTTTATCCCCTGCTTCCTGCATTCCTTATAAAAATCTATCGCTCCGTACATCACACCATGGTCAGTGATCGCAAGAGAATCCATTCCAAGCTCCTTAGCCCTTTTTACGAGCTCGGGGATCCTGGCTGAACCGTCCAGCAGACTGTATCCGGTGTGGACATGCAAATGTGTAAAATTCATTTTTTACCCCTTATCACAAAATGCCCGATACTATGCACCATTTATCCAGAAAAATGTATGATCAATTCTCTCTTGCCACTGTCACATGATCGCGATCATCTTCACAGTGACATGAAAAAAACTTATTTGCCACAATGGCATGATCCACCACCGCAGCAGCACGATCCGCCGCAGCAGCATGGGTGCTTCAGTGCCTTCTGCCTTGCAAAATATACCTCCATCCACCTTCTGGCATATCTAAATGTGTAATCCTCGCCCTTCTCGGCAAGCATTTCCAAAAGCAGCTCCAGCTTCTTCCTGACGTAAGGATGAAGCACATATCTGCCCCTTCCTCTGTTGTAGTATTCAAGTGCAGATGAATCATTATAGTTTTCGCCTTTATAGATCTTGCTGGCTGCTACTCTGTCACAAAACATTTCAACTATGTAATTATCCGGCATCTTCATACCGGTTATACCGCCCTTGCCCTGCTTTACATCATAATCAATCCAGTATTCCAAATGATGTTTGTTGCGGCCCTTATGATGAAGCCACGAAGAAGTATAGCCTCTTGCCTCTCTTTCGGCGTCATTCGGACTTCTGTCCCCTTGGAAATATTTAATGCCTACCGAAAATTCAGTCCACGAATATTTAGAAAGATCGTGCAGAAGCCCCTGCTTATACAGTCCGCATCTGAAACAGTTTTTCATAACCTCATGTCTGTGACGATTGATCGTCACAAGATGGTTTTTGGCATTTTTTATATATTTCGTAAGATCACTTTGAGAACACATTTTTCTACTCCGTAACTTTTATACTCACTTTATTTTTTAATTATTCATCTTCGTAGCGCTAAAAATCTGTAACATCGTATATTCACCCGGCTTCAATCTGCAGTGCGCCGCTATTTATGATTTTATCACTAAATCCGGCTTAATGCCACAATTAAAATATTGTTAAAGAATCGCCTAAAATGGCAGAAATAAAAGAAGCAACCGCACATCTGACCAGGATTAGGTTGCCTTATGTGTAAAAAAAGCCTTGAAACACACATATAAACGTTATTTCAAGGCCAACTCTAAGTATTAAGCTTCTGATGGGACTCGAACCCACGACCTATTGATTACGAATCAATTGCTCTACCAACTGAGCCACAGAAGCCTGTTTTTTCAAACCGAAAAGCATTATATCATACCAGTGCATCAAAGACAAGAGCCGATTTAGCAGTATAGACTTGCAAATGAAGAATACATATCATCCGTCCGAAATATCAAGTCCACTATTCTTCCCCTCTTACACTTGAGATAAATTCCGCTTTGCGGTAGAATGAGTAATACACAATACTAACAGCAAGGTGGAACAAAATATGAGTTATAATTTTTTCGCAACGATCTCAAGAATGAAATATATTGAACGCTGGGCGCTCATGAGAAATTCAAGAGCCGAGAACCTTTCGGAGCATTCCCTCGAGGTTGCCATGATCTCCCACGCTCTCTGTGTTATCGGAAATGTCCGCTATGGCAAGAACTTAAACAGCGATAAAGCCGCTCTGATCGGTCTATATCATGATTCTTCCGAGATAATCACAGGCGATATGCCAACCCCTGTAAAATACTATAATGAAGACATCAAGGACGCCTACAAAGAGGTTGAGGCTATCGCTGAGAAGAAGCTTTTAAACGAACTTCCAAATGATCTTCGCCCTGAATTCGAGAAGTTATACAGAGTGGAACGTACTGAGGAAGAGCTCTATATGCGCCGTCTGGTCAAGGCCGCCGATAAGCTTTCTGCATATATAAAATGTATCGAGGAAGATAATTCCGGCAACAAGGAGTTCCGAAGCGCAAAAACAAGTATTGAAAAAAAGCTTGCCAAAATGTCAGAAGAGCTTCCTGAGGTTGGAGATTTCATGAAGGATTTCATTCCATCATACGGCAAGACTCTTGATGAATTAACAGGAAGATAATCTTCAGAACATGATCCAGAAATAATCCCGGAAATGTTCCA
>ONVE01000086.1 GCA_900321215.1 uncultured Eubacterium sp.
AAGAGACTTTCGGGCTGCGGCTCAGGAACGGAATACCTTGCAGTAACACCGAAGGGTGACCTGTATCCTTGCCATCAGTTCGTCGGAAATACAGATTTTATCCTTGGAAATGTATTTGAAGGCATAAAGAGAACGGATATAGTCGATGAGTTTAAGCTCTGCAACGTCTATGCGAAGGATAAATGCAGGGACTGCTTCGCAAGGTTCTACTGCAGCGGCGGCTGCGCAGCGAACTCATATCAGTTCCACGGAAAGCTTAATGATGCATACGATATCGGCTGCAAGCTTGAACAGAAGAGGATTGAATGTGCTCTTATGATGAAGGCAGCCATAGCGGATATAGATGCTGCGAAGGGCAGAAACAATGCTTCGGCAGGACAGCCGGAGGACTGTGACAGAGAAGAAAGCTGTGACTCAGGCGTTAACTGTCCGGATCCGGAAAGCTATACCTACAGCATGAGATAAAAAAGTATTTATATGGTGGTGTGAGAGCCGCCGTCATTTATAAAAATGAGAGATAAGAGGAGAAAGAAATGAAGAAAGCAAAAAGGAAAGCGGTTATCCTTTTCATTCTTTTCCTGCTTGCCGTAGCAGGCGGCGTATATGCCGTACTGTTCGGACTCGGTAAGGAGAAGAACGGAACAGAGGCGGATACCGCATCAACAACGGACGCAGCCCAGATCGGACGCGCAAAGGATATTGCACTCGGCCTTGATCTTAAGGGCGGAGTCAGTGTAACCTATCAGATTCAGGAAAGTAATCCATCATCTGAAGAGATCGATGCAACCATCGACAAGCTTCAGCGAAGAGTTGATACCTACAGCCCTGACGGAGAGGTTTATAAAGAGGGTAGTGACCGTATTACAGTTGAAATTCCTGTAGATACAAGTAAGTATGATCCAAATGCGATCTTAGATGACCTTGGAAGACCGGGTGAGCTTCTTTTCTTCGATGAAGATAATATCATGAAGTTCTTCACAGGTACTGAGTATACAGCAGCCCTTACAGGTGCTGATATCAAGGACGCAAATGCAGCTATACAGAGCGGAACAACAGGCGACGATTATGTTGTTCAGCTTACATTTACAGATGAAGGAACTCAGAAGTTCGCAGATGTAACAGCAGCAAATGTTGGAAAGATCGTTTACATCGTATACGATAATCAGATAGTAAGTATGCCGACAGTTAAGTCAGCTATCACAGGTGGTTCCGCAGTTATCGAGGGACAGGCAAATATCGAAGAGGCTAAGCAGCTTGCAAGCACCATCAAGATCGGTGCCCTTCCGCTTACTCTTTCAGAGCTTCGTTCACAGATAGTTGGTGCCAAGCTCGGAAATGATGCAGTAGATACCTCGCTTATCGCAGGTCTCATCGGTATCTGTGTCATTTTCCTTATAATGATCGTGGTATTCAGATTCCCTGGATTCCTTGCATCACTTGCACTTTGTACTTACATTATACTTGAGCTTTTCTTCTTACAGACATTACATATCACACTTACACTTCCTGGTCTTGCAGGTATCATCCTTTCAATAGGTATGGCGGTTGATGCAAATGTCATCATTTTCACCCGTATCAAGGAAGAGATCGCAGCAGGCAAGGGCGTTAAGGGCGCTGTTCAGGCAGGTTTCGCAAAGGCTACATCTGCTATCGTGGACGGTAACGTAACAACAATCATTGCAGGTATCGTACTGCTTTACATGGGTTCAGGTACAGTTAAGGGCTTCGCAAGAACTCTTATCCTTGGTATCGTACTCTCAATGATCACATCACTTTTCATTACAAGATTCCTTCTGTATGTATTTACTACACTCGGCGTAACAAGCGAGAAGCTTTACGGCAGAGCTAAGAAGGTAGAGGTTAAGCAGTTCTCTAAGTACTTTAAGATTACAGGAGCAATCTCTGTACTCCTTATCGTTCTTGGTATCGCATTCCTTTTCGTAAACCTTGGAATCGGCGGAAGAGGAAAGGCTATGAACTTCAGCCTTGAGTTCTCAGGCGGTACATCTACAACTGTTGCATTTGACAAGAGCTATACTCTTGAAGAGGCAGAGAAGGAAGTACGTCCTGTAGTAGCTGAGGCAGCAGGCGTATCTGAGGGATCTATCCAGATCCAGATAGTTGATCAGAACAACCAGATAGTATTTAAGACAGCAGAGCTTTCAGAAGAGAAGAGAGCTGCAGTTTCAAAGGCTATCCAGGAGAAGTTTGGAGTTAACAGTGAGGATATCGAAGCTGAGAACATAAGCAGCACAATCAGTAAGGAAATGCAGAAGGACGCTATCCTTGCAGTTGTTATCGCTTCAATCCTTATGCTTATCTATATCGCATTCAGATTCTCTGATACTAAGTTCGGTATCAGTGCGGTTATTGCACTTATCCACGACGTAATGATCGTATTCATGGTTTATTCCGTTGCATACCTTTCAGTGGGAAGTACATTTATCGCATGTATGCTTACAATACTTGGTTACTCAATCAACGCAACCATCGTTATCTTCGACAGAATCCGTGAGAACTTAAAGGTTATGAGTCCGGAATCAGATGGTTACGAGAAGATCGTAAATACAAGTATCACACAGACACTTTCAAGAAATATCTATTCATCGCTGACAACATTCGTGACGGTTCTTATTCTTTACATCATGGGCGTTGCTGCGATCAAGGACTTTACACTTACTCTTATGGTAGGTATCCTCTGCGGTACTTACTCATCAATCTTCATCACAGGTCCACTCTGGCTTGCATTTAAGAAGAGAAGTCTGAGAAAGGCTGAAGTTGAAGCTATCCTTGCCAAGGGCGAGAAGAAAAAGAATAAGAAGTAATAATTTCAAAGAATTGTGACTTTGATAAACCCTCCGGCCCATACCGTCGGAGGGTTATTAAATACAAAAGCAAAACTGCACGGAGGATTTTCGTGTCTGAAGTAAAGTGTTTGAAGAAAATCACACGAATTACTTACGTGTTTGCCGGAGGTTATGATGCATCCTAAATGGATATTACGTAACAGAAATCTTGACTATGACAGAATAACAAAGAAATACAATATCGACCCGCTGGTGGCGAAGGTTATCAGAAACAGGGACATCGAAACGGACGAGGACTTCGATATGTTCCTTAACGGAACAGTTTCAAGCTGCCATGATCCGCTCCTTCTCTGTGGAATGGATGAAGGAACAGATCTGATGCTTTCAAAGCTCCGTGAGGGTAAGAAGATCCGCGTAATAGGCGATTATGACGTGGACGGCGTGACGGCGGCATTTATCCTGACAAAAGGATTGGGTGCTGCAGGAGCTGACGTGAACTACAGGATACCACACCGTATCATTGACGGCTATGGCATGAATGTAAGGCTTATCAAAGAAGCATTTGATGACGGCGTCGACACCATAATTACCTGCGATAACGGAATAGCTGCATTTGATGCGGTCGAGGAGGCGAAGAAGCTCGGAATGACAGTCATTGTCACTGATCATCATGAGCCGAAGGAAAGAAGAGTCATGGCTGATGTGGTGATCGACCAGAAGCTGGAGATCTCGGAATATCCTTACATGGATATCTGCGGAGCGACCATCGCATTTAAGTTTATCAAGCTTCTTTACAGAAAGCTCGGGCTTGTTCTGGATGAAGAGCTGTATATTCCATTTGTGGGTATCGCAACAGTCTGCGATGTCATGAAGCTTCAGGATGAGAGCAGGATATATGTGAAGGAAGCTATGAGGCTGCTTCCGGAAACTAAAAATATAGGCCTTCAGGCGCTGCTTCGGGCAACCGGAAGAGAGGGCAAGAAGGTTAGCTGTTCAAATCTCGGATTTATCATAGGCCCATGCATCAATTCTGCAGGCAGGCTTGAATCGGCAGAACAGTCGGTTGAGCTTTTCCTTTCTGAGGATATGGATGAAGCCATGAAGATAGCGTCACACCTTGTAGAGCTGAATGAAAGCCGCAAGGGCGTATGCGAGGAGGGCATGAAAAATGCCATTGAAATGCTTGAGGCGGGCGACGGATTCGAGGAAGAGAAGGTCATCGTCGTTTACATTCCGGGACTTCATGAAAGTCTTGCCGGTATCGTAGCCGCTAAGCTTAAGGAGAAATATTACCGTCCGGCCATAGTCTTCACGGATTCCACAACGGACGATAAGATATACAAGGGCTCCGCAAGAGGAATTGACGGCTATAATCTTGCCGCAGAGCTTGAGAAGCTGAGCTCGCTTCTTGTAAAATCCGGCGGTCACAAGAAGGCCGCGGGACTCAGCATTTTGAAGGAGAATCTGGAAATGTTCAGGATCGCCATAAATGAAAATGCTGATATTGCCGAGGAGGATCTTGTACCGAAGTATATAATAGACGCAAAGGTTCCGATGTCATACTTCAATCTGCAGAATGTAGAGCAGCTTGAGAGTCTTGAACCGTGCGGCGAGGGAAATGAATCGCCGGTCTTTGCGGATGCGGGACTCCGCGTCACGAGGGCAGAGATCAAGGGAAAGAACAGAAATTGTCTCTGGCTTTTTACCGAGGACAGAAACGGCGCAAGGTACCGGATGCTGACATTTGATGTAAATGGCGTCTTAAATGATATAAAAGGGTGGTTTGGAGAGCCTGAATATGATAAAATATTAAGTGGTGCAGCAAACAGCGTTGTACTTAATATTGCATATCACCCTGAGATAAATGAATATATGGGCGAGAAGTCAGTCCAGTTTATGATCGACAGCGTCCAGAAATGTGAGTAAGATTTTATAATAGAACGGATTAACATAGAGCATTTTGACCGGCCTATCAGAAGGCGCCGGCGACAGAACAGGAGGAGAATATGAAAACTGTAGCAGATTACATTAAGACCATACCTGACTTTCCGAAGCCGGGAATACTTTTCAGAGACGTAACTTCAGTTCTTGATGATGCAGAGGGCTTCAAGCTTTCTATAGATGAATTGGACAAGCTTCTCAGTGATGTTGACTATGACGTTATAGCAGGAGTTGAGTCAAGAGGCTTCCTCTTCGGCGCTCCGATCGCATATAAGAACAATAAGCCGTTTGCCCTTGTAAGGAAGAAGGGTAAGCTTCCGAGAGAGACAGTTGAAGAGTCTTATGATCTTGAATACGGTTCAGCAACCATAGAGCTTCATAAGGACGCTGTAAAGCCGGGAGATAAGGTGGTTATAATCGATGACCTTATCGCTACAGGCGGTACAGTCGGGGCAGCAGCAAAGCTTGTTGAACGTCTCGGCGGAGAGGTTGTTAAGATGATCTTCCTCATCGAGCTTGTAGACCTCAAGGGCCGCGAGAACCTTAAGGGTTACGACGTTGCTTCAGTTGTAAAAGATGAAGGTGAATAATTAAAAGCTGTGATGAGGCGGCCGGCGCTGCAGGAACAGTTGAGAATAAGTGCTGAGAAAAGCTGTGATGATGCGGCACAGCGCTGCAGGAGCAACAGCTGAGTAAAAGTAATAATTGATGCAGAATAATAGTTTATAAATTGGTCAGTAAAGAAGAAGGAGGGCAGGAAAATGTCAGAAAACGATAAGGTTAAGGTTGAGGCTGAGGAGCCGAAGCCGATCAGTATCATATATGATGTTCATGGGAAATTACAGGCAAGCGATCTGGATACTCCTGCCGATTTTACTCCTCCGGAGGAGTTATATAAGGAGCTTATCGCCAAGATCAAGCTTTACCATCCTTCAGAGGATTTTTCCCTGATCGAGAAGGCGTACAGGCTTGCGGATGAGGCTCATAAGGGTCAGAAGCGTAAGTCGGGCGAGCCTTACATCATCCATCCTATCTGCGTGGGAATCATCCTTGCAGAGCTCGAAATGGATAAGGAAACGATAGCAGCAGGACTCCTGCATGATATAGTTGAGGATACAGAGGTTACCAAAGAGGAACTTGCCATAGAGTTTTCAGAGGAGATCGCTCTTCTGGTCGACGGCGTTACAAAGCTGACAAAGCTGAATCTTTCGCAGGACAAGATCGAGCTTCAGGCTGAAAACCTCAGAAAAATGTTCCTTGCCATGGCAAAGGATATCCGTGTTATCATCATTAAGCTTGCGGACAGACTGCATAACCTCAGAACTCTCCAGTATCAGTCTCATGAGAAGCAGATTGAGAAGGCGAGAGAGACGATGGACATTTATGCGCCTATCGCACACAGACTCGGTATCAGCAAGATCAAGATAGAGCTCGACGATCTGTCCATGCAGTATCTCTATCCGGAGGTTTATAACGATCTCAGAACGAAGATCAATGAGAGACTTTCGGAAAGAGAAGAATTCATAAATGAAATGGTAAATGAGGTCCGTGAATATATCAAGGAAGCGGGCATAAAGGCAGAGATCGACGGAAGAGTAAAGCATCTTTTCAGCATTTACAAGAAGATGAAGACTCAGGACAAGACTCTGGATCAGATATATGATATCTTTGCGCTCAGGATCAAGGTGGATACTGTCAGAGACTGCTATGCGGCTCTCGGTATCATTCACGAGAAGTATAAGCCGATCCCTGGACGTTTCAAGGATTATATAGCCATGCCGAAGGCGAACATGTACCAGTCCCTTCATACCACACTTATAGGTCATGGCGGAAGGCCGTTCGAGATTCAGATCAGAACCTACGAAATGCACAGAACGGCTGAATACGGTATCGCCGCACACTGGAAATATAAGGAGAGCGGCAGCACAAATGTAAACAAAGAAGAAGAGAAGCTGAACTGGCTTCGTGAGATCCTCGAGTGGCAGAATGATACCGCCGATAACAGGGAATTCATGAACACAGTTAAGACCGATCTGGATCTTTTCCAGGATCAGGTTTACTGCTTTACCCCTGACGGTGACGTCAAGACTCTTCCGACCGGCTCAACGCCTATTGATTTTGCTTACGCTGTCCATACAGCTGTAGGAAACAGAATGGTCGGTGCAAGAGTAAACGGAAGACAGGTGCCTATCGAATATAAGCTGAAGAGCGGCGACCGTGTGGAGGTAATCACCTCGCAGAACTCAAGAGGTCCGAGTCTGGACTGGCTGAACATCGTCAAGAGCTCTCAGGCTAAGACCAAGATCAATCAGTGGTTCAGACAGGAGCATAAGGCCGATAATATCGTTAAAGGCAAGAGCGCGATCGAGGATTACTGCAGGAGTAAGAATATCGATCTCTCTGAGATACTCCGTGCGGATTATCAGGAGAAGATACTTAAGAAATACAATTTCCCTGACTGGGATTCCCTCATGGCTGCAATAGGTCACGGCGGCATCAAGGAAGGTCAGGTTGTCAACCGTCTTCTTGAGGAGCTTGCCAAGGAGAAGGAAGCACATAAAACAGACGAAGAGGTTCTGTCAGAGCTTAAACGCGAGGAAAGACATTTTGAGATACCTAAGGGAAGCATCCAGGTTAAGGGTATCGATGATGTTGCGGTAAGATTTTCAAAATGCTGTTCGCCGGTTCCGGGCGATGAGATAGTAGGCTTCATCACAAGAGGACGAGGCGTTTCCATCCACAGAACCGACTGTATCAACGTACTCTGCATGGAAGAGGGCGAGAGAACAAGGCTCATTGATGCGGAATGGATAGATACGAATGAAAATGGCGAGGAGCAGGAGTTTACCACAGAGATAAACATTTACACGGTAAACAGACAGGGCATTGTATTCGATATTTCCAAGATATTCAATGAGGCGAAGATCAACCTCAAGGGAATGAATGTGCGTATAAATAAACAGGGCAAGGCAACAATAACCATGCAGTTCGGAATTAAATCAACAGAACAGCTGTCAAAGATAACCGCCAAGATCAGACTTGTGGACGGCGTTATCGATATCGAAAGGACCAGAGGTTAAATATGCAGAATTTGATCGTTGTAACAAATGTTTTGGGAGCGCTTGGCACCAACTGCTACACGGTAGTAAATACAAATACGAGGGAAGCGGTCATTATAGACCCTGCTGCAAATGCAGACTTCCTTATCGGAATGATCAGCAATCAGAATTACAAGCTTGTAAAGATACTGCTCACTCACGGACATTTCGACCATGTCGAGGGCGTGAAGGGGCTGAAGGAGAAGTATCCGGACGTACCTGTTGTAATAGGTAAAAATGATGAGGACATCCTCAGAACTCCGGCCGCAAACCTTTCGCTTATGTTCGGCGATGAGCCGATATCCATAAAGGCAGACGTACTTGTGTCAGATAATGAGGAGCTTTCGCTTCTCGGAACAACAGTAAAATGTATAGAGGTTCCGGGACACACCAAGGGCGGCATGTGCTACTATTTTGAAGAAAATAAAATGATATTTGACGGAGACACTCTCTTCTGCGGAAGCATAGGCCGTTCGGATTTTCCGACAGGCGACGGAGAGGCGCTTTTAAAGGGCATTTCAGACAGAATCTTCAGTCTTCCTGATGAAACTGTTGTATATCCGGGTCACAATATGAGAACAACCGTCGGAAGAGAAAAGCAGGAAAATATGTTTTTCTAGAGAGGAACTTAAAAATGATACTGCTGGTACAGAGCAGCGAACTTTATAATAATGATCTCAGGGCGATGCTCATGGCATTTTATCCGGAAGAAAAGCTGATGGCTTTGAAGCCTGCCGAGGTAGCTACGGTGGGACGGGAGCTGCATAATGAGTGCACCCTGTGTTTTACTGCGCTTTTTGATGAGAAAAGGACTCTTCTTAAGATAGAGGAGAGGGCGGTCGTAAAGTTTTCGGCGTATGTGACCGGACCTTACGAGGACAGAAAGGTCTTCAGAAACAGGCTGAAGCTTGCTTCCTACCAGATACTTTCGGAATTTACCGGCAGGGAGCTTCCGTGGGGAAGCCTTACCGGTGTCAGACCTACCAAGATAGCGATGACCGGTCTCAGGGAAGGCGCTTCCGATGAGGATATAGTGACAGAATACGAGAGAAGATATGCGGCTACCACTGAGAAGGCGAATCTTGCACTTTCTGTTGCAAAGAAGGAAACTGAGATCTTCAAAAATGAGGACATTGACACCTGCAGGGATTATGCATTATATATAGATATACCATTTTGCCCGAGCAGATGCCTTTACTGTTCATTTGCGGCTTATCCGATAGCCTCTTACAAATATAAGGTTCCGGATTATCTGTACGCGCTGAGTAAGGAGCTGCAGTTCATTTCTTACGTGAACAGAGAGAGAAGGCTTGTATCGATATATGTGGGCGGAGGAACTCCGACCTCGCTGGGCGAGCTGTCATTTGACAATTTCCTAACAGAGGCAAAGAGATATTTTGATCTCTCCTACCTTAAAGAATTTACGGTTGAGGCGGGAAGGCCGGACAGCATCACTCCTGAAAAGCTTCAGATCATGAAGAATCACGGGGTGACGAGGATCAGCATAAACGCCCAGACCATTAATAATAATACGCTTAAGATAATAGGAAGGGCGCATACGGCTGAGCAGTTTATCGGCGCCTTTGACATGGCCAGAAAGGCCGGATTCAATAATATAAATACAGATATAATCGCGGGACTTCCTATGGAGAAGCTGCAGGATATGGAAAGGACTCTCGGCTACATCAAGAGGCTGAGACCGGAAAGCCTGACAGTGCATTCGCTCGCGGTAAAACGTGCGGCAAATCTTAAGGAAGAGTACGATACGTTTCGTGAATATATCAATCATGATGCGAAGGAAATGCATGCTTTGGCGGCAGATTACGCAAAGCATATGGGCATGAAGCCGTATTATATGTACAGGCAGAAGAATATTGCGGGCAACCTTGAAAATGTAGGCTACGCGAAGCCGGGAACGGAATGCCTCTACAATATGCTCATTATGGAAGAGAAAACAGATATATTCGGCGCGGGCGCGGGTGCGTCAACAAAGCTCATCAATCCTAAGAAGGGAAATGTAGAGCGCATCGCCAACAGTAAGAATGTCGATGATTACATCAGACGTATTGAGGAGATGCTTGATAAAAAGCGCGAAACCATTGGAAACGAACGTGTGAATTAGTAGCAAATAATTAAGGAGTGAAACGAATGGAAATGAAGAAGAAGCCGGTTACCGGCATGAAGGATATACTTCCGAAGGAGATGGAGATCAGGGATTATGCGATAGGGCTCATCAAGGAAACCTACAAAAAGTTTGGTTTTACCTCGGTTGAGACACCTTGCGTAGAGCATATCGAAAACCTTTCCTCTAAGCAGGGCGGTGAAAATGAAAAGCTCATCTTCAAGATCCTTAAAAGAGGAGAGAAGCTTCGTCTTGAGGAGGCGCAGAGTGCAGCGGATCTTGTAGACGGAGGACTCAGATATGACCTTACAGTTCCTCTTTCAAGATATTATTCAAATAATGCGAATGATCTTCCAAGTCCGTTCAAGGCACTTCAGATGGGAAATGTATGGCGTGCGGACAGACCTCAGAAGGGCCGTTACAGACAGTTCATGCAGTGTGATATCGATATCCTCGGAGAGCCGACCAACCTTGCGGAGATCGAGCTTATCCTTGCGACATCAACACTTCTCGGAAAACTGGATTTCAAGAATTTCACAATAAGAATAAATGACAGAAGAATACTCCGCGCTATGGTGGATTATGCAGGCTTTACACCTCTTGCAGAAAACGATAAGGTGGATTACGATGGCATTTTCATAACACTTGACAAGATGGACAAGATCGGTCTTGACGGTGTAAGGGAAGAGCTTATTTCAGTCGGAAATGACGCGGCGGTTGTTGATAAGTATCTGGATCTTTTCAGAAAGGTAACTCCTGATACTGCAGGTATCGCTTTCCTTAAGGAGACACTTGGAGAAAGTCTTGCGGATGACATCGCCGAGGGGCTTTCATTTATCATCGAAAATGTAGAAGCTGCCAAGGAAGCAGAGTTCAAGATGGCATTTGATCCTACTCTTGTAAGAGGAATGTCATATTATACAGGTCCAATCTTTGAGATCTCAATGGACGAGTACGGCGGATCAGTCGGAGGCGGCGGACGTTATGATGAAATGATCGGACGTTTCACAGGCCAGCAGACACCTGCCTGCGGTTTTTCAATCGGTTTCGAGAGAATAGTAATGCTCCTTCTTGAGCGTGATTTCAAGGTTCCGGGAAGCGCTGAGAAGACAGCATTTATGATAGAGAAAAATATGCCTAAGGATAAAATGGCAAAGATACTTGCTACAGCACGAGAAAGAAGAGCTGCCGGCGAGTGCATCAATATCGTAATGATGAAGAAGAACAAAAAATTCCAGAAGGATCAGCTTACAGCTGAAGGCTATACTGAAATTATAGAATATTTCAGTGACAGAGATATTTAATTTGTCGATAAAGTAGAATGAGCGTGCTGACAGGTGCCGGTCTCGACTGGCACCTGTCAGTAACGATTACAATATATGGAGGATAATAAAATGCAATCAAGAACGCACACATGCGGTGAACTCAGAAAAGAAAATGCAGGCGAGAAGGTTACTATAGTCGGCTGGATGGAAAATGTCAGAATGGTCGGCGGAAACCTTGCTTTCGTGATAATGCGTGATTTTTACGGAACTGTTCAGGTAGTTATTGAAACCGAGGATATGATGGAGCTTATCAAGCCTGTTACCAAGGAATCAACTCTTAAGATAAGCGGTATTGTTCGTGAGAGAAGTAATGTCAATAAGAACATTGCTACAGGTGAGATAGAGATAGTACCTACTGATATCGAGGTGCTTGGCAAGAATTATCATTCGGAGCTTCCATTTGAGATCAATCGTTCAAGAGAGGCAGATGAGACCTTCCGTCTTAAGTATCGTTATCTTGATCTTCGTAATCCGGCAGTTAAAGAGAATATCGTAATGAGATGCAATGTAGTAGCAGCTCTGAGATCTGCAATGATAGAGCATGGTTTCCTTGAGATCACAACTCCTATCCTTACAGCTTCTTCTCCGGAGGGCGCAAGAGACTATCTTGTACCTGCAAGAAAGCATCCGGGCAAGTTCTATGCACTTCCACAGGCTCCTCAGCAGTTTAAGCAGCTCCTGATGACAGCAGGATTTGACAGATATTTCCAGATAGCTCCTTGCTTCAGAGATGAGGATGCAAGAGGAGACCGTTCACCGGGAGAGTTCTATCAGCTTGATATGGAAATGGCATTTGCATCGAAGGAAGATGTATTTGCTATCATCGAGGATGTACTTCCTCCTATTTTTGCAAAATACGGTAAATATAATATTGCTTCAGAATCACCATTTAAGAGAATCCCTTATCTTCAGGCAATGGATGAGTACGGAACAGACAAGCCGGACCTTCGTATAGACCTCAGAGTAACAGATGTAACAGATGAACTCGCTGACTGCGGATTCGAGCCATTTAAGGGAAATGTAGTAAAGGCTGTTCCTGTATCTGACTGCAAGCTTACAAGAAAGCAGATCGATGCGATCTGTGCAAATATCGAGGTTCAGGCAGGTGCTAAGGCTTACTGGTTTAAGTCTGATGAAAATGGCGCTATCGCAGGCGGTATCGCAAAATTCGTAAATGCTGATCCTGCTATCGCCGAAGCTATAACAAAGAAGCTTTCACTTGCTCCGAATACCCTTGTTGTTATCGGCGCAGGCAAGAAGACTCTTGCTCAGAAGGTAGCAGGCGTTGCAGTTAAAATGCTCGGCGCAGAGTGTGAAGGACATATGGACAAGGAAAGATACGAGTTCTGCTGGATAGTTGATTTCCCAATGTACGAGATCGGCGAAGAGTCAGGACTTCTCGAGTTCTGCCACAACCCATTCTCAATGCCTATCGGAGGCAAGGAGATACTTGCGAAGGCAGCTGCAGGCGAGGTTGATCCTCTCAGCATCATGGCTGACCAGTATGACCTTGTATGCAACGGTATCGAGCTTTCTTCAGGCGCTGTAAGAAATCATGATCCTGAGATCATGATCGAGGCATTCAAGATGGTACGTCTTGGCGAGGAAGAGGTTAAGGCCAAGTTCCCTGCAATGTATAATGCATTTACATACGGAGCACCTCCACACGCAGGTATCGCTCCTGGCGTAGACAGAATGGTAATGCTTCTTGCCGGCGAGGATTCTATCCGTGAGATCATTGCATTCCCTATGAACAAGAATGCTCAGGACATCATGATGGATGCGCCTGGTGTAGTAACACAGGCACAGCTTGATGAGCTGAATATAGCTATTGTTAAGAAAGAAGAAGAGTGATCATTTCTGGAAAATGAAGTGATCGACGTATTATATAGTATGATCATAGGCCACCGGGACATTAGCCCGGTGGCTTTAGAGAGGTATTTATGGGAGTTACGGAAATATGCTGCGCACTTATACTTGCAGTGGTTTTTGCGGCGTCGGTTTTTATAGTGGCGAAGATATCCGCATGGATAACAGCAAGAGATGAGGCGTATGAAAAGGCTCATGAGAAGGATAAACCGCAGAAAGAAGAGGATAACAGGTTTAAAGCTTATTTCAAGGCGCTTTTTGCGGACATGAAGGAGAAGGGAGCACTGTGGATAATCAAGGCTCCGGTTGAGGAATTCTTAGGATATACCGGAAAGGAGCTTACCTTCACTTCTAAGAAAAGTCATGTAAGTCCGGCAAGGATTCTTGCAGCGGTCATTTTCGGCGCACTGGGCGGCGGACTGCTTGCATATAAATTTGAAATTGGCGGAAAGCTTATCCTGATGATGATGCTTTTTGTGCTCCTTTTTATGATAGCATTTATTGATATCGATACGATGGAGATACCGCCGTATCTTAATTATCTGATACTTTTCATGGGTATCGCAGCTATCTTTGTGACAGATGATCTATCACTTTCGGAGAGATTCATCGGCCTTGTGTGTGTTAGTGTTCCAATGATGATTATGGATGCGATCATACCGGAGGCATTTGGCTGGGGAGATATCAAGCTTATGCTTGCCGCAGGATTTCTTCTTGGATGGAAGATAATACTGGCAGGATTCATATTTGGAATCTTTATAGGCGGATTTATCGGTGTGATAGTGCTTATCAGAAAGAAGAAGGGCGGAAAGGACCATATGCCTTTCGGACCATCGCTCTGCCTTGGTATTGCTATAGCGGTTCTTTACGGAATGGATATCATTAACTGGTATGCAGATCTTCTTGCCGCACCGGTAACAAAGTAGTATTGCCGGAAGGACCAGATCATAATATTTCAAAAAATACAGTAGCAGTTTTATAAAAATAACAGCCCGGATGAAAAATTTCATTCGGGCTGATTCTTTATATCGTGATCATTTTTTACGATAAATATCATAAATATTCTATCGCTTTCCTGCAGGCAGGAATTTTTTTATTACACAATTTCAAGTATCGTATTAACCATCAGGTCGTTCTGTTTCGGGTTCATGAAGCAGAAGCGGATGTACTTGTTGCTGAGTCCTGTGATATCGTCGCATTTTCTGATGATGACGCCGCGCTGCTTGCAGTGCTCGTATACATCCGATGCGGTGATG
>ONVE01000064.1 GCA_900321215.1 uncultured Eubacterium sp.
CCTCCTGCAGAAATACAGTGATACAGCGCAGGAATTCAGCGTAGGCTACAGTATGGATGAGACTTATGATAAGGCGTTTGTTGAAGCTGTGAAGAGTGTGGCAGCAGGAGAAGGAATCACACTTCTTGAATTCCAGAAGGGTGATCCGAAGAAGATCATAGAGAATAATGATCTCGCAGGCTTCATAGCATTTGAAGATGGAAAGTATGTTATATATCAGAGCAAGGATCATCCGGCAGAAGGTAAGAAGGTTGAATACCTGATATATACATTTTCTGAAGAAAATTTAAAGGCGGCAGACGGCGGAGCAGCTGCTCCAGAGCTTACGGTTGAGCAGCGTAAATATAAGACCACCATTGATTCAACGGATTACTACGGTATCATCGAGGTTGTATATTTCGGAATGTGCGCGATCATCTGTGCAGCGGCTATCATCAATAATGAGAAGAAGAATAAGATCGATAAAAGATTCGCGGTTTCGGGTATAAGCACATTTAAGATGTATCTGACAAAGCTCATACCGACTGCATTTGCGGTATGTGTATGTCTTACGATCACAATGATACTTTCTGTGGTTCTTATAGGAGTTCATTGGGGAAGTTATCCGCTGTCAGCCTTGATAATATATCTGTCAGCGTTTGCAGCAACAGCGTTCGGTCTTATGGTTTATTACATAACGAGCAGTATGGTGGTAACTGTAATAATCGTATTTACAAGCGTATGGTTTATGGGCTTCTTCGGAGGAAGCTTTGAGGTTTATATGTACAGCGCACATCCGGAAATACTGAAGAATATTTCTCCGATCTATCATGTAAACAGAGCGCTCGTTGAACTTTCATGCGAAGGAAAGAGTGATTATATAGGCAGTGCGGTAATATTTATGACAGCAATCACAGTGGTATGTTCACTGGTTTCGATATTTGCAGGACATTTAAGAAGGAGAGGAAGAGCATGAATAAGATAATAACTACAACACTTAAACTTTTATTCAGAAATAAAGGCTTCTGGTTCTTTCTTCTGTTAACGCCGGCTCTTTCCCTGCTGCTTTTTTCAATGAAGAGCGACAGCCTGTCAATGTATCTGAATCATTCATGCTACGAAATTGCAGAACTTAAGGATGATTCGGTAAAGGCAACCTACTGCCGTGTTGATAATACCTTATGTGTAAAGGTTTATGATGGATCAGAGTCACAGCTTTCGGAATACTTCCTTAAAAGACTTACCGGCAGCGGAATGTTTACCGTGTGCAGAAAACACACGCCGGAGCTTAGCAGAAGTGAAGCATCTAAGAGAGTGGATGAAGATGTAGAGAAGGATGGAATGGAAGCAATCCTCTACCTTAGTCCGGATTTCGATAGGGAGGCCGCAACCGGAAATCTGGATGAGGCGATTGGTCTCTATCAGGTCAGCGGTGATCCAAGGATCGCATTACTTCTGAGAGAGGTTAAGACTGCATTTTCTGATATAACAGCTATGTCACAAAGCTATGCTTCAGCAGATGAAGCTGCAGAGGCGCTTATTAAAAGAGACGCAGAGCTTCCAGTGAAGGAAGTAGTATCTGTTACAGGTAAAAATGAAGTAAGCCTTACAGAAGAGCAGGTCAAGGAGAAGACAAGGATCGGTTATGCATTTGCTATCCTTTCTCTCGGATTTGTCTTCAGCGGAATATTTGTTGCTTATTCAGTTATAGAAGAGCAGAGAGACAAGGTTCTTCTCAGGATCAATCTTTCAGGCACCAGAAGCATCGTGTATTTTACAGCAAAATTCATCACCTCGATCATTACATCACTGATGCTTACATTAGTTCTTGCGTTATATATCACGATATTTAAGAGCGGAGATTTTCTGATAGGAAAGCTGAATCTTATCATACTGGTATTTCTGATGGGAGTAATATTCTGTTCAATCAGCCTCCTTCTCGGAGTTCTCATCGGAAATGCGATGAGCGCAAATTACGCAGCATTCACGATCTGGTCGCTTTCATCGCTTCTTTCGGGACTGTATTTTCCTCTCAGCGATACTAAGAATGCAGTAAAAATGATATCTTACATGATGCCTCAGAAATGGTTTATGGATTCGACGGATCAAATATTTACAGGAGACAGCAAAGGGTATTTTATGGTATTATGTATTACAGCAGCATATCTTGTGATCATAATCAGTCTTGGAGGAGCAGGCCTTAAACTTAAGAAAAATGAAGCGTGAGAATTATTTTGACATCTTTAGGTTGGTCATTTTCATAGTTTTCTGTATCTTCGGCATAATGAGGATAAACAGTGAGGAAGGAGTATCTTTTGTGATGCTCCTCCTTGTTGCGTTAAATTTTGCATTTTTCTGCTTTGGAGAGATGGTCGGAAAAAGCAGAAAATGGGTATTTCTGATACTCTCGGGAGTGGTCTGGGCGCTGCTTTATCATTTGTATGGCAGCGGTTTTCTGCTTCTCGGGATTCTTATACTTTTTGAAATGATAGCGAGCTTTAAGCCTGACTGGAAATGGTATCTGCTTCCGATACCGGTTGCTGTATTCTGGGGCGAGGATATCTTCCTCATGGTGATAACGATACTTTTTATATCACTGGTTTATATCCAGAATGATAAGGTCATCGGATATTACCGCGAGCAGATGATGGTCGATACCGTGAATGAGCAGAAGCTGAAGAAAAATATGAAAAATGAGCTGAAGAGAAGCGCTCTCGTAGCGGAGAACCAGATCCTTGAAGAGAGGTCCGTGCTTTCACAGACGCTTCATGATAAGCTTGGACATAATATAAACGGTTCAATCTATCAGCTTGAAGCAGTAAAGCTTCTTATCGAAGCTGATCCGCAGAAGGCTAAAGGCATGACGCAGGCGGTTATCGATCAGCTTAGAGGCGGAATGGATGAAATAAGAGGAATACTCAGAAAGAAGCGGCCTGACCGGAATCAGATGGCGCTTCTCCAGATATATAAGCTCTGCGAGGATTGCAACAAAAAGGGCGTCGAGACAAGCTTTGAGAAGGAAGGAAACCTCTCTGTGATAAGTGCCCGGCAGTGGGAAATAATCTTGGATAATGCATTTGAAGCAGTCTCAAATGCCATGAAATATGCAAAATGCAGTCATATCGATATTAGGATATATGTCATGAATAAGCTGATCAGATGCAGCGTTTCGGATGACGGCGTCGGTTGTATGGATATCAAGGACGGCATGGGAATCTCAGGCATGAGAGTCAGAACAAGAGAGGCAGGTGGTACGCTTTCCTTTGAAACATCAAACGGATTTGTGGTAAATATGATCCTTCCGGTTGCGGAAGGGCAGGGTTAGTATGAGGGATAAAAATGGATAAGATAAAAGTAATAATTGCCGATGACAGTGATTTTGTAAGAGACGGCATGAAGATAATACTTGATGTGGATGATGATTTTGAAGTGCTTGGCACTGCGGCAAACGGCAGGGAAGCCATAGAGCTTGCTGAAAAGAATCGTCCGGATGTTTTTGTCATGGATATACAGATGCCGGAAATGGATGGCATCGAGGCAACAAAATATATCGTCGAAAATGAACTTGGAAAGGTGCTGATACTGACTACATTTGACGATGACATTCTTGTGAAGCAGGCGCTTAGAAATGGAGCTAAGGGATATCTTATCAAAAACCACACTCCGGATCATCTTAAGCAGATGATCAGATCGGTTTACAACGGCACAAGCGTTATGGAAGAAAATATGCTTGAAAATCTTGCACTTGGTTCAGATGATGCGGGATTCTCAGGCGCGGCAGGAGATTTTGACAAGTCCAAGTATTCTGAAAGAGAGCTTGAAGTCATCAAAGCTGTAGCAGAAGGACTTTCAAACAAGGAGATCGCCGAGCGACTCTATATCTCTGAGGGCACCGTCAAGAACTACATCACAGGTATCCTTTCGAAAGAAAACCTTTCACACCGCACAGCCCTAGCTGTGTATTATCTAACAGGAAAGAAAAATGGGGTGTGAATTTGATATGGGATATGAATGTGAA
>ONVE01000062.1 GCA_900321215.1 uncultured Eubacterium sp.
CAGAGGAAAAGAAATGGAAGCCATAAGGTCGATCTTCCGGGAATCGGATGCATTTAAAAAAGTGAATAGTGCAGTTAAGAAGGACGAATATCCGCTTTTTATTCAGGGACTTACCAGAGCTGTAATACCGGTGCTCACGGAGGAATTGTCAGAGAAGTCAGGAACCGGCCTTATAGTAACCTATGATGATGCCAGAGCGGATAAGCTCTACAATGATTACAGACTGTATAATAAGAATGTATTTATATATCCTGCCAAGGATGTGCTTTTTTATTATGCGGATGTTCACGGAAATGCGACAGCCAGAAAGAGGCTTGAGATAATCCGAAGGTTAAATGAGAAGAAGGATACCATAGTCATCACCACGGTTGACGCCCTTATGGACAGGATACCGCGGATGGAGGATATAATCTGCGGAGAGATACATCTTAAGCTTTCAGAGGAGATCGATCCGGAGGATCTTAAGGTAAAGCTTGTCAGCCTCGGATACGAAAATGAAGCTCTTGTAGAGTCTGAAGGTCAGTTCTGCATGAGAGGAGGTATCATCGATATCTTCCCTCTGACAGAGGATGCACCATATCGTATAGAGCTTTGGGGTGATGAGATCGCTTCAATCAGAAGCTTCGATCCTGAAACACAGCGTTCGATTGAAGAAGTCAGCGAGTTCTGCGTATATCCGGCCAGCGAATTTGTCATGTCGCAGGGCAGGATAGCAAGAGGTCTTGCAAGGATTCAGGATGATTATGAGAAGGAGGCGGCAGCCTTCAAGAAGACCTTCCATACCGAACAGTATGCAAGGCTTACCAAGGCGGTTGAGACCATCAGGGAAGAGATTGGTGAATTTAATTCCACTACCGGTATGGACAGCCTTGTTAATTATTTTTATGATGATACGGTTTCATTTTTATCATATTTTTCTGAAAATACAGGAATCTTCCTCGATGAGCCGGACAAGGTTGCTGAACGTGCAAGAGTTTATGCGACCGAATTTTCCATGTCCATGGAGGCCAGACTTTCAGGCGGTTACGTACTTTCAAAGCAGGCGGATGTGCTTTACAGTGAGAACATGGTGCTCGAAATGCTTTCCAAGAGAAGGCTTATCATGCTTTCAGAGATCTACGCCAACTGCAAATGTATAGAGCCTGCAAAGGATTTTCACATCGAGAGCAGAGGCATCAGTACCTATGGCAACAACTACAACCTGCTTCTTGAGGACATGAAGAAATGGCGTGAAAAGGGCTACGCAACAGTTCTTATTTCACCATCATCCACAAGAGGAAGGAGACTTGCCGACAACCTCACAAATGAAGGTATTCCTGCATTTTTCTCTCAGAACAGGGAGAGAGAGCTGAAGCCGCGCGAGGTAATGGTCACAAACGGCAACCTGGAGGAGGGCTTCCTTCTCGACAGCGCCGGACTTGCGGTCATCAGTGAAAGCGATATCTTCAGCAATAATAAGGTACGAAAGAAGAAGAGACTACCTAAATTCCAGGGTGAGCATATTAATGCGCTGGACGAGATCGGTGTCGGAGACTATGTTGTCCATGAGAGACATGGTATCGGCATTTATAAGGGCATCGAGAAGGTTCAGACCGAGGGAAGACTGAAGGATTATATAAATATAGATTATGCGGATGGCGGCAAGCTTTTCATACCTGTTGAGCAGCTTTCGATGATCGGAAAGTACGCCAACAAGGATGCGGCCAAGCCAAAGTTAAATAAACTGGGCGGCGACCGCTGGGAGAAGACCAGAACCACCGTACGTAATCATGTTGAGTATATTGCGGACGAGCTTGTGGAGCTTTACGCGGCGAGAAGCGCCAAGAAGGGACATATCTATCCGCCTGATACTGTATGGCAGACTGAATTTGAGGAGCTTTTCCCTTATGAAGAGACTCCTGACCAGATGAAGGCCATAGAGGAAACCAAAAATGATATGGAAAGCGACAAGATAATGGACAGACTTATCTGCGGTGATGTAGGCTTCGGCAAGACCGAGGTTGCCATCAGAGCGGCATTTAAGGCAGTTCAGGACAACCGTCAGGTAGCATATCTTGTTCCGACGACCATACTTGCACAGCAGCATTTCGAAACCTTCTGTGAGAGAATGAAGAACTATCCGGTAAATATCAGGATGCTTTCAAGGTTCTGTACTCCGAAGGAGACCAAGGAAACCCTGAAGGGACTCAAGGAAGGTTCGGTTGATATAGTAATAGGTACGCACAGACTCCTTTCGGCAGACATAGTATTCAATAACCTTGGTCTGCTGATAATAGACGAGGAGCAGAGATTCGGCGTAAAGCATAAGGAGAAGATCAAGCAGCTGAAGAACAACGTCGACGTTCTGACGCTTACGGCAACTCCTATACCGCGTACTCTGCACATGAGCCTTATCGGCCTTCGTGACATGAGCCTTCTGGAGGAGGCTCCGGTGGACAGACGTGCTATCCAGACCTATGTAATGGAGTATGACAAAGAGTTCGTGAAGGAGGCTATCAACAGAGAGCTTGCCAGAAACGGACAGGTTTATTATGTATATAACAGAGTAGAAAATATCGAGCATATAACGACTGAGCTGAGAGGCCTGCTGCCGGATGCAAGGATAGAATTTGCTCACGGTAAAATGCATGAGCGTCAGCTTGAGAGTATTATGCATGATTTCATAAATAAAGATATTGACGTGCTTGTCTCAACAACCATCATTGAGACAGGTCTGGATATCCCTAACGTAAATACTATCATTATCCATGATGCGGATAATTTCGGACTGTCGCAGCTTTATCAGCTCCGCGGCCGTGTGGGAAGATCCAGCAGAAATGCATATGCATTTCTTATGTATAAGAGGGATAAGACTATCCGTGAGGTGGCTGAGAAGCGACTGAAGGCTATCAAGGAATTTACTGATCTTGGTTCGGGCTATAAGATTTCTGTAAAGGATCTGGAGATCAGAGGAGCCGGAAATCTCCTCGGTATGGATCAGTCCGGTCACATGGAATCGGTCGGATATGACCTCTATGTCAAAATGTTAAATGAAGCCATCAGGAGAAAGAAGGGCGAGGTTACAACGGATGATTTCGATACCTCAATCGATCTTCCTGTAGATGCGTATATTCCGGAAAACTACGTGAAGGTTTCCTTCCTTAAGCTTGAGCTTTACAAGAGAATCTCGCGTATTACAGATACGGATGACGCAGACGCCATAAGAGAAGAGGCAAAGGACCGCTTCGGAGAGATACCGAAGCCATTTGAAAGACTTCTTCGTATAGCGCTCCTTAAGACAAAGGCTCACAACGCCGGAATGGTAGAAGTAAGATTCAGGGATGACGAGGTGCAGTATCTCTTCAAAAATGATACTCCTATCAAGATTGAGGACATCCCTAAATTCATCAGAAGGATGAAGAGGGCAGGCAAGACCGTCCGCATCATCACCGGCAAGCTTTCGGGCTTCGGAGTCCGCGAATCAAAGCTTATTCAGGACGAACTGATAGGTAATACAGAGAATATGATCGACGAGCTCGAAAAGTCGTTGATCGTTCGTGATGAAACTAAGGACGAAGTGAAGTAAGGTTTCTAGTAGAAATCTTCATCCTTCTGTGATAGTATATATAGTGGTTTCCGGGGGATTGGATGAGGCGGAAGATGCAAGAATCGTACCGTGTTTTCCTTGAAACAACTGGAAATATAAGATTTTATAAAGCTTTAGAAGGATTTGATCATGTCTAAATATAATGACAGAAAATTTAAGATTAGAAAGAGGCTGATTTCGTGCCTTCTTGTGTTGGCGGTGCTGATGGGGCTTACGGCCTGCGGAGATACGGAGCAGGAGAAGACCGGAAATACAGTCCTTGTCTTTGCAAAGAATCCGATATCTCTCGGAGAGGTTTACATCTATGCACAGATCGTCAAGGAGGACTATGAAGCAACCTATGGCAAGGATGTCTGGGATATGCAGATAACGCTTGCAGACGGAACTCTTGCAAATATGGAGGAGGTCACGAGGCAGGACATCATAAATACTGTTGTCAGAGTCAAGGTCCTTATATCCATGGCGAGAAAGTACAATGTTGAGCTGAACGAAACCGAGATCAGCGCAGAGCAGAACAAAGCCGACATTTTCTATAACAGGCTGACAGACGATCAGATAAGCAGAATGCAGATAAATGAAAGCCTCGTGGAGAATGTATTTCAGGAAAATGCAATAGCCGAGAAGGTTTATAAGAAGATAGTAGGCAGTGCAGGTATTGAGCTTTCGGACGAGGAGGCAAGGGTAACAACATTTTATGATATGTTCTTCGCTTTTTATGATGAGGATGATAAGGGAAATGTTGTCACACTCTCTGATGAGAAGAAGAAAGAACAGTACGACAAGGCACTTCAGGCTTATGAAACTCTTGTAAGCCCGGTAAGTGAGGACAGCGGTGATGTCGAGGCGCTTTCGGCTTACTATAATCTGTCACATTCGAGCTACTATTCGATGACAAGGGAAGAGATCGTTAAGCAGTACGGCGAGAGTATTGCGGATGATCTGTACCAGCTGAGCGATGGTTCATACAGTCTTGTAACAGAGACAAAGTACGGATATCACATCTTCTATATGGCGCATCTTACCGATCCTGAGGCAACTGCCGAGAGGAAGGCGGCGCTTACAGCCAAGGAAGAGGAGAGATATTTCGCATCCAAGCTTCCTTACTGGATCAAGGAGCTGGATTCAGGTTACAGCTACGCAAAGTCAGTAAGATTTGACGTTTATAAAGAAATAAGCTTCAAGTAGTGTAAGTAGTATAAAAACAGTTCTATCCGTTTAACGGATGAGAAGTTGAATAAGAAAGAGGTACGGCCCGGATATTAAACAGTTTATGTTTAGTATCCGGGCCGTACCTCTTCTTAATATTAGATGTCCGTCTGAAATTGCCTTGTGATTGTCAAACATCTGGTAAGGGATCGCCAAACGTCTGTCAAGTGCATGGCAAGCATTTGTTTGTTTCCTAGGCATTTGTTGTGCATTCAGAAATGTTTATATATTCAGCACATGCGATGCAATCTGGAAATAAATCAGAAGTGAGATCGCATCTACGATAGTTGTGATAAACGGACTCGCCATAACTGCCGGGTCAAAGCCAATCCTTTTCGCAAGGATAGGAAGGCTGCAGCCAACGAATTTTGCCACAATGACTGTCAGTACAAGAGTGATGCATACAACCAGCGCAATCGTTAATGATACCTTATCGAAGAGCAGCAGCTTGATGAAATTCGCAGAACCGAGAGTTACTCCGCACATAAGTGCAACAAGGAGCTCCTTGCTCTGTATCCTGAAGATATCATTGAATTTGATCTCGTCCAGTGAGAGACCACGGATGATGGAAACAGAAGCCTGGCTTCCTGCATTTCCGCCTGTATCCATGAGCATAGGAATGTATGCTGTCAGTACAACGTAAGCACCGAGCGCGGCTTCGTATTTTGCGATGATCGCACCTGTAAATGTGGCTGAGATCATGAGCAGCAGAAGCCATGGGATCCTCTTCTTATAGGTCTCAAATGGAGTCGTCTTGATGTACGGCTTATCGGTAGGTGTGATAGCAGCCATCATTTCGATATCCTCTGTAGCCTCTTCCTGGATGACATCGATAACGTCGTCGATGGTTATGATACCGACAAGACGCTTCTCATTATCAACAACAGGCAGGGCAAGGAAGTTATACTTATCGAAGGAACGGGCTACCGCTTCCTGGTCTTCCGTAGTATTTACGTAGATAATATTCGTCAGCATGACGTCCTTGATCTTCTCCTCATAGCTTGCAAGCAGAAGGTCCTTAACTGTGACGATACCCAGAAGCTCTTTCTTCGGGTTTGTAACGTAACAGGTGTAGATCGTTTCCTTGTCGACGCCTACATTTCTGATACGTGTGAAGGCCTGCTGGACTGTCATATCCTCTTCGAGTCGTACATACTCGGTGGTCATGATACTGCCGGCACTGTCTTCAGGGTATTTAAGGATTTCATTTATCTCTTTTCTTGTTACAGGGTCCGTATTCTTGAGAATACGTTTAACAACGCTGGCAGGCATCTCCTCAATCATATCGACGGTATCATCCATAAAAAGGTTGTCGATGATATAACGAAGCTCTTTATCGGAGAAGGCTTTGATAAGCTCTTCCTGGATATCTGAGTCGAAATATGAAAATGCGTCAGCGGCGAGTTCTTTTGGAAGGATTCTGAAGGCTATGGACAGCTTCTCTATATCAAGCTCCGACAGAGCAGCGGCTATATCGGCTTCGTTCTGCTCGCTTAAGATAGTACGAAGGTCATGCAGCTTTTTTTCATCAATGAGTTCTTCTATTTTTTCTCTGGTGAGTTCTTCATTCATTTTCCATCCACCTTTCCTTGAGAGTTTGTGTGCCTGTGGCACCCGGCATTCATTCCCCTGCGGGGCATTTCCCGGCATTCATGCCTCTGCGGGGCATTTCCCGGCATTCATGCCTCTGCAGGGCATTTCCCGGCATTCATGCCCCTGCGGGGCATTTCATCGCGGCACTCGGCATATACATGTGCCTGTGGCACATGTACGTCCCGCCATCACAAATGC
>ONVE01000085.1 GCA_900321215.1 uncultured Eubacterium sp.
CTGCTCCTACGCCGGTTCTTTCGGTTCAGCATGCACTTCTTTATGCCGGCTCTTCCGACAGAAACCCTCTATCGTCTCTATCAGTCTCTTATTACATAGCCCACGCCTCTGACAGTTGTGATGAATTTGATACCGAATCTGTCATCAATCTTGGTCCTCACATATCTTACGTACACGTCTATAACATTTGTCTCGCCCATATAATCATATCCGCACACAAGATTCATGAGCTTGTCTCTGTTCATTACGATATTTTTATTTACCATGAGCACATGAAGAAGTTCAAATTCACGGTTGGTAAGCTCTACTCTCTCTCCGCCAACCAACACCTCATGGCTCTCTTCATTTAATGTTACCTTGCCAATCTTTATAACCCTTGCGCTTTCAGCCTCTGCCGAAGCCGCTGCCGCGCCGCTTACAACCTGCCTCTTCTTCAGGGCTACTCTGATCCTTGCAAGAAGCTCCTCTATCGCAAAAGGCTTGGTGATATAATCATCTGCGCCCGCATCAAGGCCTGCAACCTTGTCCATTACAGCATCTCTTGCAGTAAGCATGATGACCGGAGTCTCCTTCTTCTGTCTCAATCTTCGCAGGACCTCGATACCATTCAGCTCCGGAAGCATAATATCCAGAAGTATCAGATCAAAATCCTCTTCCAGCGCCTTATCAAGACCGCTGCGTCCGTCAAAAACCTTGGTTACGGTATTTCCTTCATGCTTTAACTCCAGCTCAATGAATCTCGCTATCTTCTCTTCATCCTCAATTACAAGTATCCTGCTCATATTCTACCTCTCCTAAAAATAAATAAACTACTGATCACTCTGCATAGAAGCATATCTGATCAGTAGTCTAATGCAACTTATTTTACGTCATTGCCAGAAGCTTCAGTAGCGCTGTTTCTCATGTTGACTGCTCCATCAGCAGCCCTGTCACAGAAACCGTTTACATCTAATGTAACCTTGTCAACTCCCTCAAAATGATATCTAAACTCGAAGAAGAGTCCGATTACCAATACCGGAAGTACAACATAGAAAGCAAATATCAGTGCTATAACAAGTACCAGTACAGGAACGTGAATCACTTCCTTGCCTTTCTTGGTTACTGTAAATGTTGTATCTACGCTTTTCTTGAAGACCTTCTTGGCCCATGCTACGAAGCTGTCAACTCCGTCGCCAACTGTTGTCTTGCTTGAACTTTTATCATACTCTGCTGTAGCACTTGCAAGAGTATCAGATGTTTTTTCCTCATCTGATGTGCTCGAGAACCTTGCTACATTCTGCTCATTTATCTTACCTTCCTGCTCAAGATATACGATCGCATCAAGTATATCTCCGTTACATATATCAAGTGCCTGAACAGCATCTGTATAGCTTGCTCCAGTCTTCTGTCTGATCTTTTCAACCTTTTCTAACTTATCCATAATTCCTCATCCTTTCATTTTTCTCTTTTTTCAAATTTAACTATTTTTCTCTTTCGAACCTGCTGTTGTTCGCTTCGATGGTTTAATACTAACATTCAATAATTAATTTAAAATTTGAGAAAAATTAAAAACAGATTAAAAATTATAATGGTTCTCCGTCGATCACAACCCTCGCAGCTATCAGCTTGGCAAGGAAATAAATGAGGGCCATTTCCTCCTCCTGCCATATTCTGTGGCTCGCCGGTTCTGCACAGACTATATATCCAAAGGTTTCAAGATCCATGCCTATCCTTATGATAAGAAGTGTCTCTATATCATATGCATCAAGGAAATCAACAAACTTTGGACATTTTTCTCTGATCTCCTCTTTGCAGTTTTCTACAAAATCGACCGCATAATGGTCATCACCCATGATACGTCTCAGACTTCCCACATTCATGGCAAGGTCACTTTTTCTTACCGAGCGGATGACATTTCGATTATCAATAAAGTAAAGATCTGACAATCTCAGTTCATCCATCAGCATAGGAAATACAGATTCCAGCTTATTTCTAAGTCCCGGAACCATCTCAAACTGACGTATCAGTCTGTGAAGACTGGTATAAATACCCTGCTTGGCGATCTTCTTGATCTCTATATTCTTATGCTTTTCTTCTACATAAATGATATAACAGTTTCTGCCCTTTACCTTACCCCTGTAAAGAACCTTGTCGATTACATCAAAAAGTGTATCAAAATCCTGCGCATCCTCCGGAAATGATGAGCATCCGATCGTAGCTGTTATAAATGGATCACAGGATGGAAGATGTATATTTCTTCTAAGCACCTGATCGTTTTCATAAAGCCTTCCGAGAAGCTCCTTCTTATCAGTATAACTGAGTGTCTTCGGGATCATGAAAAGGAACTCATCTCCTCCGAACCTGCCGACAAGTCCGTCATCTCCCAGGAATTCTGCGAGTTTGCTCGAAATATCCTGCAAAACTTCATCGCCAATATGATGTCCGTAATTATCGTTAATAAATTTGAAGTTATCCAAATCCATGATACCAAAAGTGAATGGTATATTCTCATTGATCATTGCATTGATCATTTCAAGGTATGTACCTCTTGCCAAAACACCGGTCAGCGGATCAAGCATCCATCTGATCTCGGTATCTTTCAGCTTTTTCTCAAAGAAAGGATACTTCTTCAGATCTTCTTCTGTATACATGTTTCCTCCCCTATACTATAAAAAATTTTTCACAACACACCTTCCCATTTTATAATTTAAATATAAATTAACCGACAAATACTGTCAATCCAAAATATCTCTGCAGGGGCATCTGCATAAGGAATCTTAAGAATTATTTCTCTTATTCCTCTTTAAGTGCCTCTTCAAGAGTATGCCATCCGAGCACGGCACATTTTACACGCGCAGGCATATGTGAAACATCCTTAAATACAGACGCTTCCTCGAGTGATTCAATATCCTCAGGAGATGCAGTACCCTTGATCATATTAAGGAATTTATCCTTAAGGACAAGTGCTTCTTCCTTCTTAAGACCGATGATCATGTCAAGCATGATATCAACGCTCGCCTGTGATATGGTACAGCCGCTTCCGATAAATGATCCATCCGTGATGACTCCATTTTCATCAACCTTAAGCTGCAGAAAGATATCGTCTCCGCAGGACGGATTGACGCCTCTGTGTCTGCATGAAGGGCTGATCATCTTGAAGCTGTGTCCCGGATTTACCTTGTGATCCATCAGAACCTCTTCAAAGAGACTTCTGTTATCGTCACTATACTTTGGTGTTTCATATATATTCTTAAGTACATTTATAAATCTGTCAATATCCTCGTCCGTATTGTAGAACATGATGCTGGCTCTTACGGTCGACGGAATATCAAGGAACTGATGAAGCGGCTCTGCGCAGTGATGTCCTGCTCTTACCGCAACTCCCGCATCTGCAAACTTTGCAGCAATATCATGCGGATGCATGTCCTTAATCGTAAATGCTATAATGCCGTGATGCTCCTTCGGATCGTCGCTTCCGACAACCTCAACATAAGGAAGCTTCTTTATCTCCTCCATTGCCTTGGTCGTAAGATAAAGCTCTCTCTTCTCGATCGAATCAAAGCCAAGCTTTTCAATATATCTGATAGCCTCTGCAAGAGCATACGCGCCGGCACCGTTAACGGTTCCGGCCTCAAATTTATGAGGAAGTCCGGCGTATGTAACCTCATCAAGGCTTACGCTCTCGATCATTTCTCCGCCTGTCATATATGGAGGAAGCTTCTCAAGTATCTCCTTCCTGCCGTATAAAACGCCTATTCCCATAGGTGCGAGCATCTTGTGTCCTGAAAATGCCAGGAAATCTATGCCGAGCTTCTGAACGTCAACAGCCATATGAGGAACGCTCTGTGCTCCGTCAGCTACAAAATATGCACCGACGCTGTGAGCGATCTCAGCAAATGTCTTAATATCATTAACACGGCCGAAAACATTTGAAACATGTGTCATTGATACGATCTTTGTACGGTCTGTTATGATCTTCTTTAACTCATCCGGCTCAAAGATGCCGTCCTTCGTACATTTAAGGAACTTAACAATAGCGCCCTTCTTCTTAGCGATATGAGTCCATGGAAGCATATTGCTGTGATGCTCCACAACTGTTGTAATGATCTCATCGCCTTCGGAAAGTATCATTTCACCAAGGGTTGCTGCAACAAGGTTTAAGCCTTCTGATGCATTTCTTGTGAAAATGATCTCTCTTCTTGACGCCGCATTGATAAATCTCTGAACGGTCCTTCTTGCATCCTCATAAGCATCAGTCGCATCGATTGAAAGCTGGTACAGTCCTCTGAAAGGATTTGCATTCAGTGTCTCATAAAATGCAGCCTCGGCCTTGATGACCGACTCCGGCTTCTGGGATGTTGCCGAATTATCCAGATATGCAAGTGTATTCTTCTTGAAGAAAGGGAAATCCTTTCTGACTTCTTTAATATCTATACTCATTCTTCCTCCCCGGCTGCGCTGCCAAGTATCCTTGCAGAGAGTTTCTTCTCGGTTTCTTCATCATTTATCTTGGAAACCACCGACATAAGCTTTCCGCCGGCTACAAGTTCATATATCTGATCCTCAGAGAGTCCTCTTGCCTTAAGGTAGTAGAGTATCTCCTCTGAAAGCTTTCCTATAGAAGCACCGTGCTCACCGACAACGTCCTCCTCCTGGCAAAGGATGAGAGGGATTGTCTTGTTGATAAGCTTCTCATTCATGAGCATGACATTTTCACGCTCCTTGCCTGTTGCTCCGGCACAGCCCTTCAAAAAATCAATAGTCTGTCTCATCTGCTTATATGAGTTCTCGTTAAGGACACCATTTGCATTCATATCAGCGTATGTATCCTTACCGTAATGTCTTGCCACATAATTAAAATCATACGAAGATCCTGCTGGAACCTGATAAGCAGTATCACTGTAAAATGCAGACTTCTCTCCCGAAAGCGCTGCAAGTGCGCCCGCGCTTACCTTCTTACCGCCCAGGAATATCTGAATAAGGCTGAGCTCTGCTCCGTCAGAAAGCTCTGCTCCGATATTACTTACTATCTCAGCGTCTTCTCCTGCGTCATAAACCTCAACAAGCTTAACCTTTGCGCCTTCCTTAAGTAAAAGCCTTGTTTCAAGAGCCTGTCCTCCCGAAAGCGCCTTGTTCCCGGTCATATCATTTATGATAAAAAGCTCGCTGTTCTCTCTGGCAGCTATATATCCTCTGACTGCCGACTTATCGTCTGCATATTTAATATTTAATCTGACAGGTTCTTTAGACTTTACGTCCTTATCTACAGCTACTGAAAAGCCTGCGTCAAGGCTTTCTCCGAAGAAATCTGCAACAGCCTTGCCCATGCCTGTCTCGGCCTTATCAAGCACTGCCTTTTCTTCAGGAGTAACCTGAGATATATCAAGTCCCTGCGGAACCTGTAATTCTATAGAGCCTTCGCCCTTTAAACCGCCAACATCTACGGAAACATCATTCATTTTAAGCCAGTTCCATGTGATAGCAGGCAGTCTGTTTGCCTTTATAACATTTTCTGTCATAGTCATTCCTTTCAGTTAATTACTATCCGATGCTTCCCTTCATTTCAAGTCTGATAAGATTATTCATCTCAACAGCATACTCAAGCGGCAGCTCCTTACTTACGTTATCTGCAAAGCCGCTTACTATCATTGCTCTCGCATCCTCCTCAGATATACCTCTGGACATAAGATAGAATACAGCTTCGTTGCTGATCCTTCCGATCTTTGCCTCGTGTCCGATATCCGCATCAGATGTTCTAATATCCATAGCCGGTATTGTGTCAGATCTTGAAATGTCATCGAGCATAAGTGACGAACAGTCAACCGCTGACTTTGCGCCCTTTGCTCCTTCCTTAACAACAACTGCACTTCTGAAGGTGCTTATGCCGCCATCCTTACTGATAGACTTAGCGTTAACGGCAGAGGTTGTATTCTTGCCGATATGTGTTACCTTAAAGCCTGTATCAAGGTTCTGGTCTTTTCCCGCAAATGTGATTCCGGTGTATTCCATCTTGGAATTATCGCCCTTAAGCACTGTCATCGGATAAAGGTATGATACATGCGAACCAAATGAACCCGATACCCATTCCATCTTGCCGCCTTCTTCGATAAGTGCACGCTTGGTGTTAAGGTTGTACATATTCTTAGACCAGTTTTCAATGGTCGAATATCTAAGCTTAGCGTTCTTGCCTACAAAGAGCTCAACTGCTCCGGCATGAAGGTTTGCAACATTATATTTCGGTGCCGAACATCCCTCTATGAAATGAAGATCTGCTCCCTCATCAACGATGATAAGCGTATGCTCGAACTGTCCTGCGCCCGGTGCATTCAGTCTGAAATATGACTGAAGCGGTATCTCAACCTTTACTCCCGGCGGAACATATACAAATGAACCACCTGACCATACAGCTCCGTGAAGCGCTGCAAATTTGTGATCTGTAGGAGGAATGAGTGTCATAAAATGCTTCTTGATCATATCTGCGTACTCGCCATGAAGCGCAGACTCAAGGTCTGTGTAGATAACTCCGAGAGAAGCTACCTCTTCACGTACATTATGATATACAAGTTCTGAATCATACTGGGCTCCGACTCCGGCGAGAGACTCTCTCTCAGCCTTAGGGATTCCGAGTCTTTCAAAGGTTTCCTTGATGTCCTCAGGAACCTCTTCCCAGGTTGCACTCATTTTATTATCCTTAGGCTTAACATAGGTTACGATATTGTCCATGTTAAGACCGTCTATCGGCGGACCCCACTCAGGGATACCGATCTTATTATATAATTCAAGGGACTTAAGTCTGAATTCAGTCATCCATTCAGGATCCTTCTTCTCGGCTGAGATCTTCTTAACTATCTCCGGTGTAAGACCTTCATCAACCTTGTAGAAATCCTTCTCTTCGTATCTGAAGTCATACAGGCTTCTGTCCACATCATCAACGAATGTTTTTTCTTTCATATTTTCACCTGTTCTATGCTAAATATTTTTCGAAGCCGCCTTCATTTATCTCTGAAACAAGCTCAGCACCACCGGATTTAACGATGTTGCCGTCTACTATTACGTGTGTTTTATCAACCTTAAGTGCCTCAAGTATCCTTGTGCTGTGAGTAATGATGATAAGAGCGCCCTCGCCCTTCTCCTGATACTCTCTGACGCCCTCTGAAACTGTACGTACCGCATCTACGTCAAGTCCTGAGTCTGTCTCATCAAGGATTGCAAGAAGAGGATTCAGCATGAGCATCTGAAGTATCTCTGATTTCTTCCTCTCACCGCCTGAGAAGCCTACATTTAAGTCTCTGTCAGCATATGCCCTATCCATATTGAGGAGCTTCATCTTCTCCTCAAGCTCCTTACGGAAAGCCCAGATTCTGTTCTTCTTGCCGGTCACTTCATCCTTTGCATTTCTGATGAAGTTTGAAAGTGTGATGCCCGGAACCTCGATAGGATTCTGGAATGAAAGGAAGATTCCCTTCTTTGCTCTGTCTGTAACACTTTCTTCAACAATATTTTCTCCGTTAAAGATTATCTCTCCGCCGGTAACCACATAATTTTCATTTCCCATGATAGCATTTCCGAGAGTGGATTTACCTGCGCCGTTTGGACCCATGATAACGTGAGTCTCGCCTTTATTTACCGAAAGACTGATATTTTTAAGTATCTGCTTTTCGCCTACATTTACTGAAAGATTCTTGATCTCAAGTAATGACATTTTATTACCTCCAAAATAAGATTTAAAATATAATGCGGATCGAGATATAAAGATACTCCCCATCCGCATAGTTTTCCCTTCAATATTTATATCTCGACAAAATTAAATGATGTTCCAAGACTTGCAAGTATATTGCCAAGCCGCGGATCTCTTGTGATGATGACCTTCTGGGAGATTTTCATTCCCTCAAGTGTTTCAAGTACCGCCATCAGAGTATCCACATCGAAACCGTCTAAAAGGCTTTCAATGATGAGAGGTGCGTCTGCCTCGCTGAATGCTGCTGAAACGCCCATTCTTACCGCAAGATATACCAGCCTTCTGTCCATTACAGAAAGCTCGTTCATATCCTTAAGCACACCGCCTTTTCCTACCGAAATGTTATAATTTCTGTCAAGAATAATGCTGTCAAATCTTCCCTCAGATACCTGAGAGATATAATCCGAAATGTGCTTAAGAACCTTAGGCAGATTCTCGTTCATGATGATCTCGCGCTGCTTTATCAGCTGGTTCATTGCTGCCGTAACAGCTGAATTTTCAGCCTCGAGCTCACTCTTCTTCTTGAAGATCGCACCGAATTCCGCCTGAAGCTTGTTCCTCTCATTTCGTTTCTCTAAAAGGCTGCTCTCCTCCCTTCTGAGAGCCTCCTTACTATCAGCATATTCCTTGGCAAAGGTCATATCGAACATAGTAGCTTCTTTCTCTTCCTTCTCGCTCTCTATCTCCTTTAAGACCTGTTTGAAATCCTCCTCGGAAGGCGTTATCTCGCCGGAATCGAAGAAGCCGTTGATACGGAGTCCGTCAATTATCGTAAAGATAACGAATATCGTTGTGAATATGATAAACAGTTTTCTGACAACACTTCCAAATGGAAGTATGAACACGATGCCCGATATAAGAAGAATGACCAGAAGTCCTGCTCCAAAGATGACCGGAAGGCTTTCCGACAGCTTCTTCTCCGTATTCTCAGGTTTTTTCATCATGTCCTGACCGGTTTCTGCAAGGATATCTATCTTCTTGTTGAGTTCCTCATCGGCCTCGTATTTTACGGTACCGTCCTCGTTCTGGATCATTTTTCTGGAGACCCTTTTCCTCTTGGCCGCCTCGATAGCGAAGTCCTCATCGAGCTTCTTGATCCTGTCCTCGATACCGTCGATATCTTTATCTACATTTTCATATTCGTCCAGCTGCCTTGTAAGCTCACTGAGACGTCTGACCATCGGCTGTGCGCTGTTGGCCTTTCTCTGCTGTCTCAGATATTCGATGGACGCTTCAAAATTAATATCTGCGCTTCCTGTTTCAACTGTATTCTTCAGAAATTTTCTGGTGGCATTTTCTACTGCTTCATCAGGAAGTCCGTTTGTATCCGACTTACAGCTGTCATCCATGACAAAGCTTGTAAGATATGTGCTTCTTTCAACGTCCAGAAGCTCACCGGAGAGAGGAGGCATTCCCTTATACTCCTCCTGACGTCCGGAATTGATATTCAGTACCGAAGTCTTCCTTCCGCCGCCTAAGAAATCTCTCTCGACCAGATAAGCCGCATCCTCCGTCTTAACGTAGGCGCTTCCCTTGTAATCACCGCCCGACGGCTTTCTCTTCGAATAAGTGTCCTCACCTATGGATATATCCCTGCTTCCGGTGCTTCCGAAAAGCATACTGACTATGAAATCCTTAAATGTACGACTTTTAACGCGGCTGTCGCTGTATATAAGGTTGACGCCGTCCTTAAGCTCAACCTGTTTATTATAAAAAGAACCGTATTCTTTAAGTAATAACTTACTAAGAAACATTATCTCTCTCCCGCAAATGACATTGCTTTTATACCATACATTGTCATTTTTTCCTTTGTCACATCATCTACATCGGAAAGCTCGGCATTCGCTCTGCAGAATGCTCCAACAAGGTCTCCGCTATGCTGTGCGGCTGCATTCTCTATATCGCCTCTCAGCACAGTCTTATCGATCACTTCGTAAATGTTATATCTCTCACTGATCTTCTTCAGATTGATGTCCGGTCTTGCATCAACAAGTCCCGTATAAGTAATGGTATAAATGTTGTCGAATCCGAGTTTTCTGACTCTTTCGACTATGGCATCCCTCAGCCCTTCATCTGATATACCACTGCTTACATCTATGCTAAGGTTAACATAACTTCTTTTGTTGCATGGTACCCATTTTATGCTGACCTTGCCATCTTCAACCTCTCCAAGGATATATCCGTGTCTTCCGGTATCCTTGTGGGAAAGCGGCTCAAGTGAGCCGGAATATGCCATCCTGTCCTTCAGGATATGTGCAGGCTTAAGGCTTCCGCCCAGTGCCACATAATCAAAGCCCTTTCTTGCGAGCTTCTTTCTGTCAAATGGCATATGCATCTGATCTCCGCCGCAGGCAAGAAGGATATTTATCGCATCCTCTCTTCCCGGAGAGATCTCATCTATCACTGCCTCTTTGTATTCAGGCTTCTCATAGCTGAAGCCCGTAACACAGGTATTTATTCCCTTAAGATATGCATTTGAGGTCTTTCCTCCCGGAAGGACTACAGTCTTTGATTTGAATACAAAATTCCTGTAAGCGCTGTCCGGTCCCATGTAATCCCTGCTTCCGCAGAGTATTACGGTTCTTGTCTTATCAAGCTTCAGCAGTCTTTCGTCTATATCAGCCAGATCTTCAACCGTCGGCTGGTCGCAGAAAAGATTGCCCGCTATCATAAGAAGGCCTGCTTTTTCCTCAACGCAGATCTTTACGATCCTGTCAAATGACTCATATAATTCTTTTTTTCTGGTCTCACTCCACTCCCTGCCCGGATCCGGCTGGGCTCCCAGATAAACATCAGAAATATGAACGAATTTCATGCTATTCTCCATCTTTTTAAATTGCCTGCCAAATGCATCACGCAATTTATATTTCACATCATAGACTTATATATTTTAATACGTTTTACCTTTATTTGTCTAGTATAATATAAAAAAACGCCTATTGTTCTTCCCTATATGAAAAAAGCACGCCGGAAGCGATATGGATCCCTGATTCCGGTTACATATCAGATCGGCATGCCGGTAAATTATTCAGTTTTCCTCATAGCTGTCGATAAGGCTGCAGAGCTCTTCGTAGCTTTCCACCTGATTGATGCTTCTTCTGATATGAGAAGCATTTCTTCTGCCTGCCATATACCATGCAACATGCTTTCTCATCTCGTGAACTGCAGTATATTCTCCCTTTTCAGCAAGCATCATGGCAGCATGCCTCTTCATTACCTTCTTAACCTCATCGATAGACGGTTCGGTATAACTTTCCGGGTGCTTCAGTCTTGCGAAAAGCCATGGATCTCCCTTGGCAGCCCTTCCGACCATCACGCTGTCGCAGCCCGTTTCATTCTTCATTCTGACCATGTCCTCATAGCTTGCGATATCACCATTTCCTATAACAGGGATGGATACGGCTTCCTTGACAGCCTTTATGACATTCCAGTCCGCCTTACCCATATAGAATTCTTCTCTGGATCTTGCGTGTACTGCAACAGCCGCTGCTCCGTTATCCTCAGCGATCTTTGCGATCAGCGGCGCATTGATGCTGTCCTTCGTAAAGCCTGCGCGTATTTTTACCGTAAGCGGCTTTTTTATCGCACGGCTGACTGCATTTACTATCTTTCCGACAAGAAGAGGATCCTTCAGAAGGGCCGAACCCTCATTGTTGTTCACTATCTTCGGCACAGGACAGCCCATATTTATATCTATAAAATCAAAGCTTCTTTCCGACAGTACTGCTGCCTGCTCTGCCATAATATCCGGTTCACTTCCGAATATCTGCACTCCGACAGGAGCTTCCTCACTGCATGTTTTAAGAAGAGGCTCGGAGGCTTTCATGTTATAAAGCATTCCCTTAGCGCTTACCATTTCGGTGTAGACCATGTCGCAGCCCTGTTCCCTGCATAACAAGCGAAAAGGCAGGTCTGTAATACCTGCCATCGGTGCCAATATTATCTTATCAATAAAAAGGTCACTTTTCATTCGCATTTAATCCTTAATCAAATCAGCCAAATGCCCTGCAGCCTGTGACTGCCGCATTCTGACTGTTTTTCTCTACTGCTTATTTCTTTACTGCTTGTCGTAGATTATCCTGAGGCCGTGAAGTGTAAGCTCCGGATCGTATACATCAATCTGATCGGTTGCTTCGGAGATAAGCTTTCCGAGACCGCCCGTTGCAACAACCTTAATATCAGGAAGGTTTGAATCCTTCTTGAGCTTCTTGATAATATACTCTGTCTGACCGATATATCCGAAATAAATACCGGCCTGCATGCTTGATACTGTATCTCTTCCGAGAATGGTATCAACCTTCTTGATCTCAACCTCAGGCAGCTTTGCTGTTCCGCGCCAGAGGGCATTTGCAGCAAGTCTGATACCAGGAGATGTAACTCCTGCATAAAATGTACCATCTCCAAGTACAAGGTCATGAGTTGTAGCAGTACCAAAATCGATAACGATGATAGGACCGCCGTAGATCTCATAAGCAGCGACAGCATCTACAAGTCTGTCGGCACCAAGCTCCTTCGGATTTGGTATTGAAACATTTATTCCTGTCTTGATACCCGGTGCGACAATGACCGGAGTAACATTAAAATACTTGATGATACCACTGGTAAGTGAATGCATGATATTCGGAACAACCGAAGAAATGATAACATCCGTAATATCAGTCGGCTTCATATGATTAACAAAAAGCCACTCGCCAAGAAAAACACCGTACTCATCAGAGGTTCTGTCAGTCTGAGTTATCATCCTGAACTTATTTACAAGCTTCTTACCGTCGAAAAGACCGATAGTGATATTTGTATTTCCTACATCAATTGCAAAAAGCATTTTTATCTCTCCTTAGATCAGAAAAATGTATTGTAATATTCCTCCAGCTGTTCAAAAAGCTCTCTCTTCGTCTTCTGGAGCTGCCTAACCTTAAGATCGCAGCCGATCTCATCAAAGAGGATATCGTCCTCCTCTGCATCGGTCACTATCCTGAGATTTCCGTTCTCATCGAACATCAGCAGTATAATACCTCCGACGTCCTCTGTAAAGAGTACGCACATAACTTTAAGTTCCTTCTGTACCTCATCAGGCAGGTTCTGAAAGTCCGGATTAAGATAAAATTTTCTTGTATATCTTGAAGCGCTGCAAAGCACTACATCCTGTTGGTACATAGCATTTTCTCCGTTTTTCCTACAGCATATTTGCGATAACATCACTCATATCATACATTCCCGGCTTCTTACCTGCAAGGTATTTTGCCGCATTTATAGCTCCGTTTGCAAAAATGCTTCTTGAATATGCAATATGCTTGATCTCAATAAGCTCATCAGGTCCGGCAAAGAAAACCTCGTGGGTTCCCGGAATATTTCCGGCACGTACAGCAGAGATTCCGAGTTCCTTCTGTCCTCTCTTCTGTCTAACCTGTGAACGATCATAAACGTAAGTAAATTCACCATTTCTTGCATCATTTATAGAATCAGCAAGTGCGATGGCTGTTCCTGAAGGAGCATCCAGCTTCTGATTGTGATGCTGCTCAACTATCTCAACATCATAGCCTGCAGGAACGAATACGTTTGCTGCATCCTTAAGAAGCTTCATGATAGTATTGATACCAAGGCTCATATTTGCAGACTTAAGTATCGCTATCTTCTTGGAATACTCTCTTACTGTATCAAGCTGCTCTGCAGAAAGGCCTGTTGTACATAATACAACCGGAAGTCCTCTCTTCTCTGCAAACTTGAGAAGTCCGTCTACAGCCTTAGCGGAAGAGAAATCAATTATAACATCCGCCTTGACATCGCATTCATTTATATCTGTAAAAATAGGAAATGAAGCCTTTCCTTCAGCTATATCTATACCGGCAACGATCTCAGCGTTCTGGTCCTTCTCAACCATCTCAGCTATGACCTTGCCCATACGGCCGTTGCAGCCGTGCATGATTATCTTTGTCATATTTTTCCTCCTGGAATCCGGTAACTCACTTTAATTCCTAGAACTTGATACCGTAATCGATCATAGCCTTCTTAAGAACCTCTGCCTTTGCAGGATCCATATCTGAAAGAGGCATACGAACCTTACCATTTGTAAGTCCCATGAACTCTGTAGCCTTCTTAACAGGGATAGGGTTAACCTCTGAGAAGAGTGCCTTGCAGAGATCGATGCACTTAAGCTGAAGCTCTCTTGAGCCTGCGATGTCTCCGTCAAGGAACTTCTTAACAAGACTGTGTGTATCCTGAGGAATGATATTTGAAGTTACTGAGATAACTCCAAGTCCGCCAAGTGCAAGAAGCGGAAGGATCTGATCATCATTTCCTGAGTAAAGGTCGATGCAGCCGTCAGCAAGTGACATAAGCTTTGCAACCTGTGAAATGTTTCCTGAAGCTTCCTTTATAGCAACTATATTCTTTACGTTCTTAGCAAGATATACTGCTGTCTCAGGCTCGATGTTGCAGCCTGTTCTGCTTGGTACATTGTAAAGAATGATAGGGATATTAACTGATTCAGCAATTGCTGTATAGTGCTGGATAAGACCCTTCTGTGTAGCCTTGTTGTAATATGGTGTAACAAGAAGAAGTGCGTCAACTCCGTCCTTCTCAGCATCCTTTGAAAGCTTGATAGCTGTAGCTGTATCATTTGAACCTGTACCTGCTATAAC
>ONVE01000136.1 GCA_900321215.1 uncultured Eubacterium sp.
AAAAGACTTGCACTCACCTCGATACTGATCAATCATCCAAGCGTGCTTCTGATGGATGAGCCTTTTTCAGCTCTCGATATGGTTGCAAGATTTGACATTATGGAATATATCCTTTCTTTCAGAAGGGCCGGAGGAATCATTATCATAGCTTCCCATGAGGATACCGTCCTCAGGGCATGCGATAAGATCCTCTTCTTGGATAACGGCAGAGTTAGGCCTCTCAGACCGGATGAACCGGCAGGCTTTGTAGATATATTAAGGGGTTGTCTCTCAAATGAAGAGTAGTTTTTTCAGATTATTAAAAGCTGATATAAAAAGAGCAGTCCGGATCATTCCGGGTATATTTATAACTGCTCTTATTTTTGCGTGTGTCGCAGGAATGCTCCTCATCTATTCGGAAGACCTTATATACAGTAAGAAATCATTTGCTTCCGTGCATATCGCCCTTTATATGCCAAATGATAACAGCTACAACCAGCTGGCTATTAATTTTGCAACCAATATGGACAGTATCAAGGAAACCGCAAATATAGTTCCTGTGGACAGCATCGAGGAAGGAAAGAATAAGGTTAAAAACGGCGAAGTTACCGCCCTTATCGTTATCCCCGAGAATTTTATAAACGGTCTTTATACTGGTGATAATCCACAGATTGAGATAATATTCGGACCAAATGTCAGCCTTGAGGAGCACCTTGTAAATGATATGATAGTCCTTGCGTCAAATCTTCTCGGAACGGCGCAGTCATCATTTCAGGCTTATTACAGGTCCATCGAAAAGGTCATAGACGATAAGGATACACGCTATAAGATCTCTACCGATCTTGACTCAAGAAATCTTACATATGTTGCTTCAAGACTGCAGCTTTTCGACGTAAAGACGATCAACTCTTCGTCTTCGCATAATCTCCGTGAAACACTCACAGCAAGCTTTATACTGATAATACTTACTCTGATGTGCTTCCAGATCACGTCATTTTATAAAAGCTACAACAAGGCCTTTATACTGCGTCAGAAGAAGGAAGGAACAGGAGCACTCAGACTCTTCTTATCAAGAGCAATCTGCGGAACTTTCCTTCTCTATATGGTATATCTTCTGATATTTACACTGCTCCTTATCGGTAAGACAGGACCTGATCCGTTGTCACTTCTGACAATGATTCCGGTAGCCGCTTTCTCAGCAGTATTTACGCTCAGCTTTTCAATGCTCATAAGCTCCGAGCATCTTGTTAACGGAACGATATTTATCATCACGATACTTGTCATATATCTTGCAGGCGGTCTGATACCCGTACTGCTTATGCCAAAGTTCCTTCAGGGAGCTGTTGTCTATAACCCGGTAACATATTTATTAAAATATATACTCTGGGCAGTTTATTAGAATTTACAGGAGAAACGACATGAAGCTTTTTATGAACAGACTATATGTTATGCTTAAGAGGACCATTATACAGCCTCTTTATATTGTCATGCTCATAACTCTCGTGGTACTGTCCATTATCTATGTAAATATTCCGGACAGGGAGAAAACGATATACGTTCCTGCCGCTATCCTTAACGAAGACACCTCTTCTTCGAGCACAGAATTTGAGGAAGAGCTTTTCCGTTCTAAATCCATCTATCATTTTTATAAGGTCTCTTCACTTGATGAGCTTAAAAATGATGTTCTGAGCGGCAAGGCAAATGTAGGCTTCCATATCCCGGAAGGCTTCTTCGAGCACTCCTACGACCTTAGAAATGCATATCTTATAACCGAATATACCACGAATTCATCAAGGCTTCCTACCGTTGCAAGAGAGCTTCTCTTCGGCCAGCTTTTTGATGAGATCACGCCTTATATAATTCATGATGAGATATATAAGATGGTAGTATCTCCTCTTATTGATGACGGAACGCTTGATAATGCTTCTGCTGAAAAGCTTGGTGATGAATTATCACAGGATGCAGACAGTATCTTCAGTAATTATCATATGAATGATTCGGTATTTAAAAATGCAGAAAATAATCAGGATAAATATGATTCGATCACAGAGGTTACGAAGACCGAGCTTCCGGTCAGAAAGCTTGCAGCACTCTTCATCTTCGTTGTAGCTCTTATGGGAACCTCATCATACCTTACCGACAAGGAGAAGAATATCTATCTTATCGCAGGTAAAGGCGACCGCATCTCGCTCAGGATTACACATATCATCTCATCACTGCTTCCGATAAGCGTGATCTCCTGCTTATGTCTTATACTGATAAGAGAAATGCCTCTGCCGGAATTACTGCTTAAGATGTTCCTTTACATGATCACAGTTGCTGTATACTCAGTACTGCTCAGCCTGATCCTCAGAAAAAATCATACTTTTTACAGAGTTCTTCCTGTGATCCTGGTACTTACAATTGTATTCAGCGGCATATTCTTCGATATCGGCAAATATAACGATACGATGAAGCATCTCTCGATGCTCTTCCCGCCGTATTATTTCTAACAAGCAGTAAATTAATAACATGATCAGTTTGAGAGCTGTCAATCCAGCGATCAAAATAATCAAAGTAATCATAGCACTATAAAATGGCGGCTCAAAAGCGAGCCGCCATTTTATCATTTTTAACACCCTTTACTCTTATCAACCAAACAGAGCTTTGTGCATATCCTTTTTAATTATCTGTAAACTTCATCCATATCAAGCATTACCGCCCTGCCTGAGGTTGTCTCGGTAACAGCCTTGTGGAAGCTCTCTACCTCGTCAAACGGTACATAAATAGTCCTTGTGACCTTATCTGTAAACTCTGCCGCCTCGGCGTCATAGCCCTTACTGATAAGCATATGGTCTATCCTGCCGACATCCGTATAATCATATTCAGTGATCACCGGTACGATATGCATCACCGTATGAAGCTCCGCTGCTGAAAGCGCCTCCTTTGAGGCATCGGTATAGGCTCTTACAAGCCCTCCGGTTCCAAGCAGAGTTCCTCCGAAATACCTTGTAACAACAATGATGATATTATTTACGCCGGCACTTCTTATGACATTCAGAATAGGCAGCCCTGCAGTACCCTGCGGCTCTCCATCATCTGAAAAACGTTCAAGAGGAGGAATACCATTTCCCTCGTCAGCTCTCAGTGAAAAAGCATAGCAGTTATGCCTTGCCTGATAGTGCTGCTTTCTGATGGCTTCAACCACCGAATACGCCTCCTCCTCACAGGAGATCGGCTTCGCAACGCCTATAAATCTGGACTTTTTTTCAACTATCTCACCGCATCCTTCCTTACGAAGGATAATATATTCCTTTTCCAAACCGTCAATCCCTTTATTACTTAAGAAGCTTCTTCAGCTCCTCCATAAATGTATTTACATCCTTAAATTCTCTATATACAGAGGCAAATCTTACATAAGCAACCTTATCAAGGTCCTTGAGTCTGTCCATAACTATCTCGCCGAGTTCAGAGCTGTCGACCTCCATCTTCTCAAGATTGTAAAGGTCATTTTCTATCTGATTGAGACAATCCTGGATCTGGCTTGCAGATACCGGTCTCTTATGGCAGGATCTGAGTACACCTTCTTCAAGCTTGCTTCTGCTGTAAGCCTCTCTCGTCTTATCCTTCTTGATGATCATTATCGGTATGGTCTCAACCTTCTCATAGGTTGTAAATCTCTTACCGCAGGCATCGCACTGTCTCCTTCTTCTGATAGAGCAGCCGTCATCTGCAGGTCTTGAATCAATAACCCTTGTATCCTCTTCATTACAATATGGACACTTCATATAAATACCTCCTCATATTTAAATCTGCATTACTTCTTACTATAAGCCATGAAGCAGCAGATTTATGAAATATTCTTCATCGGACATTTCTTTGCACAAAGTCCGCAGTTTACACATTTATCATAATCTATAACCGGCAGGTTCTGATTCATCTCAATCGCTTCCTTAGGACACGCCTTCACGCAGAGAGTACATCCGATACAACCGGCCGAGCATACATTTTTAACATCAAGTCCTTTATCCTTATTGCTGCACATAATGATATGTGTCTTATTATAAGGTACAAGCGAAATAAGCTTTCTCGGACAAACCTCAATACATTTTTTGCAGGCTTTACATTTATCTCTGTCGATAACTGCCACCCCGTCAATTATCTCAATAGCTCCAAATTCACAAACCTTTTTGCATTCGCCGTAACCAAGGCAGCCTGAGTTACAGGCCTTAGGTCCGCCGTTCGGAGTATTTGATGCGATAATGCAGCTCTTTGGTCCAACATAAGAATAAACATCCTTACAGGCTGTGCAGTCGCCCTTACATTTAACAACCGCTGCCATTCTGACACTCTCTCCTGCTTCGCCGCCCATTACGGCAGAAATCTTAGCTGCTGCCGCATCGCCTCCTACAGGACATGCATTTATCGGAGCACTGCCCTCAGCGATTGCCTTAGCCAGACCATCGCAGCCCGGAAAGCCACAGGCTCCGCAGTTATTGCCCGGCAGGCACTCTCTTACGGCCAGTTCTTTTTCATTTACTTCTACCTTAAAAATCTCACTTGCCTTCCCAAGCAGTATTCCAACAAGTATCGCTATACCTGCTATAACTCCTGCGGCAACAAGTATCTGTATATAATCCATTCTCAGCCTCCTGTTGCAGATTCCGGAGAATCCGCTTGCTGTAACTAACTATAACAGCCCTGAAAAGCCGTTAAACGCCAGAGCCATAAGTCCTGCGGCAAGAAGCACCATAGGGCCTCCCTTAAATGCCTCAGGGATATCATTATCCTCTGTCTTCTCTCTGATGCTTGCAAGTATCACTATGGCTATGGCAAAACCGACAGCCGAGAACATTCCGTTAAGAATGCTCTTACCCACAGAATATTCATTCTGCACATTGCTTATCGCAATACCGAGAACCGCGCAGTTTGTTGTGATAAGAGGAAGGTATACGCCAAGCGCATTATATAAGGATCTTACCTTCTTCTTAAGGAACATTTCCACAAACTGTACAAGTCCTGCAATGATAAGTATGAATACTATCGTGTTAAGATACTCAAGTCCAAGCTTAACAAGCACATAATAATAAATGATGCTTGTAACCGTAGACGCAAGCGTCATTACGAATATTACTGCCGCTCCCATTCCTGCAGCAGTCTTTGTGTTCTTTGATACGCCCAGGAAAGGACAGAGTCCCTGAAACTGAACGAGTACAACGTTATTTATGAGCGCTGCCGATACAGCAAAAAGAAAGATATTCATTTACTGTATCACCTGCCCCTCTTTGTCATTTTCATTTCTCTTATCAGCGGCTTCCTGCATGATCTTCTCTGCCTCAGCAGTACTTACCTTTCTTCCCGCACATGAAAGATTCATACATCCGGCACAGCCGTCGATACGTCTTAAATTCGGTTCACAGCCCTTCTTCTTAGCCTTTCTGATAGCCATTCCGTTGATGAATGCAACTATAAATGCAAGAACGAAGAACGCGCCCGGATTCATTGTAAATATTCTTACAGGCTCCCAGAGATCTGCAGTCACGGTCATTCCGAAAAATGTTCCCGCGCCGATAAATTCACGGATTATACCGATCACTGTGAGACCGAGTGTAAATCCAAGTCCCATTCCGATACCATCGAAGATTGAAGGGAGTACCGGATTCTTGCCTGCATAGCTTTCTGCTCTTCCGAGGATGATGCAGTTAACAACTATGAGGGAGATAAAAACACCAAGACTATCATATAATTCCGGTGTATATGCCTGCATAACAAAGCTTACAATAGTAACAAATGAAGCGATTATCGTAATATATGCAGGGATCCTGACCTTGTCAGAGATAACATTTCTAAGCATTGAAATGATCATGTTGCTCATGGTCAGTACGACCAGAGTTGCAAGGCCCATTCCAAGTCCGTTGATAGCTGAAGAGGTTACCGCAAGTGTCGGACACATACCGAGCATCTGAACAAATGTCGGATTTTCCTTCACTATACCGTTATATAAACGTTCCAGACATTTTTTCATTACTCTTCACCTCCCCACATTTCATCCGCCAGGCCAAGAGCCATATTTACAGCATTTGTAACTGCCTTTGAGGTGATCGTAGCCTGAGAGATAGCATCTATCTCCTCGTCCTTTGCGGCACCGTTTTTAGTTACCACGAAGCTGTCTACCTTTTTACCGACATACTGCTTCAGGAAGGAAGGATCGTCCTTGGCTTCCATTCCAAGTCCTGCCGTTTCACCAATTTTAAGCACTGAAATGCCTGTTATCACATTATCACTGTCAAATCCGACAGCCAGCTGTATGTCGCCGCCATAGCCCTCATGAGAGGTTACTATGATGATATGTCCGCTTACATCTCCCGATGCCATCTCAGCATTCCAGATCTCATTTATATCAGCCTTTGCATTAAGCTTTTCTTTAGCCTTCTTATTGGCATCATTTACGCTTAACTCTGTATTCTCTGCGAAGCTGTCAGCATCCGGAATGATCTTCGTAAATGCTTCCTGCTTATTCTTCTCGAGAGTCTTTTTGATCGGATCCTTGGTTATATCATAGACTGCTCCGAGTCCAAGTCCCGCAAGAAGTCCTATAAAGCATATTGAGACAACAACATAGAAAAGGCTGTTCTTTCTCTCTGCCTTTGCCTTCTTCTTTCTGTCTTCCTCTGAATCCTCTTCCCTTCCGCCGATGAAACCGAGGTTCTCTGAAAGAGGCTTTTTCTCATAGCCCTCACCAAAGCTTGTCGGCTTTGTAACCATCTCGATGATAGGCACAAGAAGGTTGGAAATGATGATCGCATACGATACGCCCTCTGCACTTCCTCCGTAGATTCTGAAGATAAATGTCAGAAGTCCGAGGATGATACCGAATATCACCTTACCTGAAGAAGTGATAGGTGAAGTAACATAGTCTGTTGCCATGAAAAACGCTCCGAGAAGGAGGCCACCGCCGCAGATATGTCTTGCAAGAAACATCCCTGCATCACATACTTCCATATTCTTATCTGCCACAGCATACAGGAAGATGCATACTGAGAATGTAAAGATATAGAAAAATGGAATCTTTATACTGATTACCTTTCTTACCAGAAGGTATGCAGCGCCCAGAAGAAGTGCAGCTGCCGAGGTCTCGCCTATGGTTCCTGCCTCTGTTCCGAGGAACATTGAGAGAAGATCCGGGCTGCCTCCATTTTTAAGTACAGCAAGCGGAGTCGCTGTAGTTATACCGTCATAAACAAAGCTTGTCATCCTTCCCGCAAATGACATTACAAGAAAACATCTTGCCGCAAGTGCAGGGTTCATGAAGTTCTGTCCGATACCGCCGAACATCTGCTTTACAACTACTATCGCAAAGCCGCAGCCGAGTATAGCCATCCATATCGGAAGCTCCGGCGGCAGGTTAAGTGCAAGGAGAAGTCCGGTTACAGCCGCCGAAAGGTCGCTGACGGTAAGCTTCTTCTTGAACCAGTATTCGGTTAACGCTTCAAAAAGCATACATGAAACCATACAAACCATGATCAGTATGTATGCATTTATTCCGTAATTAAATATACCCATCATGGATGCCGGAAGCAGTGCGATAAGCACATCTCCCATTATCCTGGTTGTTGACGCATTATCTCTTATATGAGGAGATGCTGAAATGTTTACTAATTCTTCGTTCATCTTCCCCTCCTATTTCTTACCCTTCGCGAGTATCTGCTTTCTCGTTCCGGCTATAGTCTGTGTAAGATGCCTCTTGGCAGGGCAGACAAATGAACAGCAGCCGCATTCGCAGCACTCCATTCCTCCTGCCTGAAGAAACTTCTCTGTCTTTCCATGCTCCGCATAATCCGCAAGAAGATTTGGCATGACTCTTCCCGGACATACGGAAACACATCTTCCGCATTTGATGCATGAAGACGGAACCGATTCCGCAACCGCATCCTTCGACATGGCAAGTATAGCCGACGTTCCCTTGGTTACAGGAATGTCCAGCGAGAATACCGCCTTGCCCATCATAGGACCGCCTGATATGACCTTTTCAGGATCCTTTGTATATCCGCCTGCTGCTTCAATAAGCTCCCTGTAGGAGGTTCCGAGCGGCACGATAAAATTCCCCGGATTTGCTATACAGTCACCTGTAACTGTAACAACTCTGGAAATAAGCGGCTTTCCTTCGATAACCGCTTCATATATGGAAATGATGGTGTCTGCGTTCTGAACGATAACGCCCGCGTCGGCCGGAAGCATTTTTGAATTAACATATCTTCCGGTGGAAGCATAGATAAGCTGTCTCTCAGCTCCCTGAGGATATTTTGTCTTAAGTGCTCTTACTGATATCTTAGGGATATCCTTAACAAGCTTCTTCATGATTTTTATGGCGTCAGGCTTGTTGTCCTCTATGGCGATTATGCCTCTGGCCCTGTCAAAAAGATTTACAACGATCTGAAGGCCGAGTATCACCTTGTTTGGCTCTTCGATCATTCTTCTGTAATCGGATGTAAGATATGGCTCACATTCAGCTCCATTTACGATGATAGTATCTATATCAGCTTCATTTTTAGGCTGGAGCTTTACATGTGTAGGGAAGCCCGCTCCGCCCATACCTACGATTCCAGCACTTTTTATAATATCTATAACATCTTCCCTGAAGAGTCCTTCAAGGTTCTTTATATTCTGTGAATAATCAGTCTCCTCGAAGAGATGATCATTATCTATCACTATTGAAAGCGCAGTATTTCCTGCCGGAGTAAGACGCTTCTCTATCGCCTTAACTGTTCCGGAAACCGATGAATGTATATTTGCAGATACGAAGCCTGCCGCCTCAGCTATAAGCTGTCCGGCTATAACACGGTCTCCCTTCTTCACAACAGGCACAGCCGGTGCACCGATATGCTGTGACAGAGGAAATACAACCTCTCCCTTCGGTACATATGCCGTGATATCTTTATACTTTGACATTTTTTTTCCGCCAATTGGGTGTACGCCACCTTTAAACGTAAAAATAGCCACTTTATTACCTCTTTTCTATCTAATAAAATTAATCTGCCAACTAAATATTTTACTATACACAGTTCAGGAATACAACTTGATTTTGTTAAGGATTACGCCTGCAAGCAGTCCTATGACCGCTCCCGCAACCGCTCCTACGGTTAGCAAAATTCCAAGATAATACAGTATCCTGATGCTTCCCACAAGAAATGCCGCTGCAAGGAGCTGCCCCAGATTATGGAAAACTCCTCCCATTATACTGACTCCGGTCTTTCCGAAGAAAGGAAGCTTACGTGCAAGAAACATTGCCGTTACAGAAAGCGCCATTCCGGCCAGACTGTAAATGATCATTACCGGATTTCCAAAAAGAAGCGCAGACAATACTATCCTTATCACACTGATAATGACAGCATCAAAAAAGCCCAGTGAATAAATGGCGAAAACCGTCACTATATTCGCAAGACCTATCCTGACACCCGGAACCGCAGCAAAGACCGGTATAAAGCTTTCAAGATATGAAAGCACCATTGCCAGTGCCGCAAATGCTCCTCGGTAAACTATTCTCCTGTTTCTGCTGATCTCTTCCAAAACTTTCTCCCGGTCTACCGTTATATCATTCTGCCGGATTATTCCTCATGCAGGAATGCATAATCTATTCAATGATCTCTACAACAACTCTGTGCGGAAGACATATCACTGTCTCCTGCTCTTTTCCGATCCTGCCCTGCTTAACACACAGTCTGTCCGGGCAGTCCGCTTCGCTGATATATGCTTTATTATCCTTTATGACCAGCCTGTTATAGCCTCCGTCATATCCTTTTATCTCATAGCTGTTGTTTTTATCCAGCGGAACTGTCATAAGGACCTTTCCGTCAACTGATACTCTGACATGCTTTCCTTCCCGGGCCAGCATTTTCACAAGGAAAAATGTACCAGTCCCCAGGATTATGATCATGATAAGCAGTATCAGATCTGCTTTCGTAATTAATTTATTCTTCAAAGCCTACTCCCTGATAAATGAGTCCTTTAATCCATCCGTAACAAATAATTCGCCGTTTTCATCTACAAAAACCGCTTCGGCCTTATATTTTTTTAAGAGCTCCAATGAGTTCTCCCTGCCGAGTATATAGCAGGCGGTTGAAAGTCCGTCGCTCAGCAGTCCTGCGTATTCCGGCATAGCAGAGTTTTCATCACAGACAACCGTAACAGATATAAGTCCCGAATCTGCCGGATAAAGAGTCGAAGGGTCGATGATGTGATGATATCTCACGCCGTCCTTTATAACATACTTTTCGTAATTACCCGAGGTTGATATGCATGCCTTTTTACAGCCTGCCTCAAGGCGGATATATCCAAGAGTATCATTTACCCTTCCGTTAGGATCCCTGACTCCGATCCTGAATCCGGTACCGTCTGATCTGCTTCCTACCGCCATGATGCTTCCGCCGACGCTAAGTACCATACCTCGCTTATTATAGGCTCTTTCTTCAGCCTCATCCCTGTCGGTCATATATTCTTCAACGAATTCATTATATACATGATCGAGTGAGTAACCCTTGCCTACCGATCCCAGATCGATCTGAGTTCCGTTTAATATTATATTTTCCAGTGGATTATATGTGTTTTCTGAAGCGGCATCTATCTCTATCCTGTCATAACCTGTTTTTTCCGAAGCGCTTATCAGCTCATCCTCTGAAGGAATGATAAAGTCCTCTCCATTTCCTGAATACTCTTCTATGCCCCAGAGATCTATAAGAGGTCTTAAGGTTATATCAAGAGAACCGCCGCTTTCCTGACAAAGCTCAGTACTTACAGAGATCATATCCATCAGTATCATTGCGTCCTTTCTGACCTTCTGTTTGTAAAGCTTTTCCTTCTCATCATCCTCATAATTGCCGACATCGACTATCGTTTCATCATCCTCTGATTCATCGACAAAATATTCATCATAGATTGAAGCCTCATCCTTATTCAGCCTGCTGACCATAGAGCTTTCATTTCTCCATGATAAGACATCGGTATCAAGATTTCTTATAAGCTTAAATACATCTACCGCAAGAGTATCATATGAATTAACCTCTTCACCCGCCACACCCAGATATGCATCATAAAAGGTCACGGACACGCTTGTACCCATGGCAAAATCATATGAAGTATAGGATTTGTTCTCTGAACTAAGGCTTCCGTTTATAGTAATGTATTCATCGTTTTTTTTAGAAGCGTTATCCCTACGGTGATAATAAACCGCTATAGCGATCAGGATGATACATGCTAAAAACATTGCTATGAAGCTTATCAGTATGTCTCGGTATCTTTTCATACAATCTTCCTTTTATTAAAATGGCCGGGTGAATGCTGTAAACGCCTCATCCGGCCATTAATGTTATCATATCCTGTTACCAGGTCTTATCACCATTTCCGTATGAACCTGAGCCTGCTCCGCTCTCCTGGTTCTGGTGATCCTGTTCAGCCTGATTGTGCTCCTGAAGGCTGTCTGTTATCTGCTGGTCCAGCTTATCCTTAAGATCCTGCTCACGATCAGAGAACTGATTATTGTCGCCAGAGTCATCATTATTCTGCTGATTCTGGTCGTTCTGATCCTGGTTCTGCTGTTCCTGCTCCTGCTGAAGCTTATCAAGCATATCATCTATATCCTTCTTAAGCTGTTCAGCCTCTTTATTGTGACCGTTCGGATTGTCAGGATTTGCGCAGCCTTCCTCTGTAAGAACATTTCTTGCAGATTTAAGCTGTCTTATTATTCTCTGAACGTCCTTCTCATTTTCCATTTCATCCCAGTTTATCTTCTTAAGCATAGCCAGCGCAAGATTAACTCTTATATCGCATTCTCGTTCTTTTTTATGCGAAGGATTCTTCTCGAGCGCCTTCTTGTAGTAAGAAATGGCGGCGTCATAATTCTCTTCCTTATATTCGGCATTTCCAAGATTATAATATGGCAGATACCCTTCAGGGAAATTCATTTTAAGAAGAGTCTTTTCAAGCTTCGTGTCATATTTTCCATCATCATACTTACTCTTAAAGATCTCATTTATGATATATCTTCCACCGAGGAAGAGCATGACGATAAGAGCGAGGAAGCAGATAATATCCGCTATCAGCATGAAAAGCCTTGGATTTTCGATATGAAATTTCTTACGTTTTTCCTTTTCGGACTTAATCTCTGTGTCCTTCATTATCAGATTCTTCCTCTCCTGATGACAAGTATCATTTCAATAGCTAAAAATATTAAAAGCAGCGGAACATAGTAATAATATGTATCCTCATAGCTTACATTGTCGCTGTTTGCAAGCTTCATCACACTGCCGCTCTTGATAGAGTCCAGCAGATATTCTACATTTGAAACATCTTCCATATGTATGTAATCAATATGCATATCATGAGAAAGCGAAAGCAGGTTCTTCTCATCATATTTTGAGAGAGCGTCCTTTCCGGTCTCAGGATCCCTGATGTAACCATACGATCCGTCAGCCATCTTTCCGCCCTTCTCGGTACCGTAGCCGAGCACTGCTCCTCCATCGATATAATCCGAGAGTCCCGCAAATGACTGCAGCTGTTCGTCCTTTGCCGTGATCTCACCATCACTTATAAAGAATACAACTGTAAGTCTTCCTTCCTTTGCTGCCGAAGACTTCAGCATTTCCTCCATGGCATCATATGCTACGTTAAGGCTTGTTCCTGTAGCATAATATTTGCTAGGTGTGGTAATTGTTGAAAATGCATCTGAAACGTTCTTGCTGTCCTGCGTAAATGGCGCAAGTATCTGGGCTCTGTTATCAAACCTTATCAGTGCGAAGTTGCTTCCTGCAAGGCTTTCCATGATATACCTGCAGTCTCTCTTCACATCATCCATACGCTTGGTTGATTCATTGTAATCCTCAGCCCACATGCTTATCGTGGTATCAACCACGAAGAGAACATCGATATTCTTAAGCTCAACGTCGATATTGTATTTCTTGGTCATAGGTCTTAGGTTTATCGTAAAGACCAGTGCCAGGATTACAATTATCCTCGCCGCTTTCAGTATTTTATTTAATATGCCTGACTTGTTCCTGATCACCGATACCATATATAAAACAAGGCATACCGACAGTATTGGTATCAGTACCACAAGAGGCACGATCGGTTTACTTATCATAATAAGATCACTGCCCCCATAATTAAAAGTATAACTACAGCAACGATAAGGATTATCGCAGGGATCTCAGGCTTATCTACAGCCTTGGTTATGACGATCTCATTTACCTCCATAACCTTCTGCTCCTGAATATCCTTAACGATGTCGCTTACAGGAAATGTATCGCTCTGCTTATAGAATACGCCGTCTGTGTATTCAACATTCTGTCTCATATCGGCCGCATTTGCAGCATAATCATATTCGTATCCCTGAATAACGTTAAATGATTTCTCATTCGGGAAGATACCGAATACGGTTACATTATTCTTCTTACAGAGCTCGCAGGCCTCATCCAGCTCGACCAGCGGCTTATCGCGGCTCTCCTCAGCGTTGTCCGTAGACATTATGATGATTCTGGTCCTGCTCTCATCCTCGAGATGCGGGAAGCTGTAAAGGCAGGATGCAAGTCCCTCACCTATCAGGGAGCTGCCCTTTATGATATTGTTCGTAATGGTTCCGGCATCATAATATGCAAGCTCCTTCTCGAGCTCGTAATATCTGTTCATATCAACTTCAGACTGATACTTTCCCCAGAAATCCTCAACAAATTCCTTCTGAAGCTCAAAATACTTTTTAAGATCATCAAGCTTCTTCAGAACGAAATCATAATCATCTGTCATCGGAACGTATAATACTGTTGACGTATTATATATAGTTATTCCGAATCTGTCTCCGTCAAGGCTCTTAACTACATCGCGGAGGCAGTCCACAAGCTCATAGTTAAGGTAACAGATTGAATATGATACATCCAGATTCAGATATATATCTCTCTTCTTTGTGCCGTTAATGACCTTTTCAACCTTATACGGTCTTGCCATCAGAATGTCTGCAGCAACAAGAGCGACAATTATGCACAGCTCCATCCCGACCTTGAGAAAGCGCTGTATGTTCTTCATTTTTTTATATTCCGGCAGTTCTCTTATGTAGGATGTATTCGCAACACGGATACCACCCTTATACTTTGTCTTCCTTTTGATAAAATGAAGAAGGACGACAACCAGTAAAAGTACCGGAAGACCTATTTTAACCACTAATGGATATTTTAGTGCCATGTTTCAATAGCCTTTCTGGTTTTAAAAAGTGACTTTCTGATATCTGCAACAGTGAATCTTGCAAATTCCGGCTCATAATACTCAGTCACAAGACCGGTAAGCACCGGCATCTTTAAGGTTCTTATCTCTGACAGACTGCATTTATCTACAGGAATGCCTGTTGCTTCAAATACAAAACCTCTGACGCACTCACTCAGCTGCTGATAGCCCTGTCTCACAGTATATTTTCCGCCTGCGATATCATTTTCTATCACATAAAGTCTGCTGAGATATTTTTTCCTGATCTCCTCAAGCGTCTTAGGCTTCGGCTTCTTCACCTTAAGCTTCTTAGGTCTCTTAAGCCGACCCTTGAAAAGTATCCTGAAGAAAACCTGGGTAAAAATGATGAGTACCGCCAGAACGATAGCTATTATCAGCCATAAACTCATATATGAAATTGGTTCCTGAAGTTCAACTGATGTTTGCATGTCTGTGCCTTTCAAAAAGTTCAACAACCCTGTCTATGATCTCAGATTCTTTTTCTATGGTAATGGTAGAAACGCCATACCTTCTAAAGTCCTCTAAATGACGGTCATATCTTTTCTTTCTCTCCTTCTTCTCTGCCCGAAGAAGCTTCTCTCTGTGCGAGGTATATTCATCCTCATACTCGCCTCTATCAACATCAAAGAGATCATAACCGAAAAGATATGCATCCTCGATATTTATCACAAGAAGGTCATTATTTACAGTTACTTTTCTCAGTATTTTATCATTTACGGATTCCATACCGGCCATATCAGTTATCAAAATGATGACCATTTTCCTCCGGATATTCTCTGATATATAATCCAGAAGACCACCGGTGCCGTTTTTACCGTTCTTATCGATATTGCCCCTGCACATCGACATAAGATTCTCGAAATGTGCAGCGCCGGATCTGAAATAGCTGAAATATGTTCCGCCATCGGTATCCTGCATCAAAGCGAAATCATCTCCGTGCTTATCCACAAGATAGGCGATCGTACCGAAAATATCAACTGCAAGAGCTCCCTTATCCTCTCCCGCAGACGTATCCGCACAGAATTTAGCACCACTATCCACAACAAAGAGAACATTGTGCTTCTTCTCCGCAATAAAACGCCTTACCAGAGTCTTACCGGTTTTCGAAGACGATTTCCAATCAATATCCTTGATATTATCTCCGACAGCATACTCTCTCAGATCATCGAAATCCAGACTTCTGCCCCTATAGACCGAAACAAAATCTCCGTCGAGTATATTCGAGCTCTTTCGTCCGGTATAAAGAGCAACTCGTGCTCTTATTTTTGCCAGATTATCATAATCCATCTATATAATCTCCAAGTAATAATCATAACATCTATTACACATTTTTATGGTGTTTTAATAGAATTAACTATCTGATCAATGATAGTCTCTACAGAAATGTTATCTGCAACCGCAGAATAATTCAGCTCTATCCTATGACGAAGCACCTGATAACGAAGGAGCTTTACATCATCCGGCGTAACGTAGGTTCTGCCATAGATAAGAGCAACCGCCTTTGCTATCTTAAGGAAAGCGATAGACGCTCTCGGGCTCGCACCCATTCTTACGTAACGGCTGTACTCCTTTGAGAGATATTTTTCTGCATTTCTGGTAGCGCCGACAATAAGTGAGATATATTTCTTGATGACCGGATCAACGTATACCTTCTCGGCTATACGCTGAAGCTCATCTACATCCTTGATACTGAGGACTGCCGGTGTCTGCTTTATGACTCCTGCCTCGATACGGTTAAGTATCTCCGCTTCCTCATCAGGCGTTGGGTATGTGATCTTCTCCTTGATAAGGAATCTGTCTGTCTGCGCCTCTGAAAGGAGGTAGGTTCCTTCCTGCTCGATAGGGTTCTGTGTTGCAAAAACTATGAATATATCATCAGGAAGCTTATATGTCATTCCACCGATAGTAACCTGCTTCTCCTGCATCGCCTCGAGCATCGCACTCTGAGTCTTTGCACTTGAACGGTTGATCTCATCAAGAAGTACAAAATTAGCAAATACAGGTCCAAGAACCGTCTCGAATTTTCCATTTGCCTGATTGTAAATCTGGGTACCGATGATATCACTCGGAAGAAGATCCGGCGTACACTGTATTCTTGAGAATTTACCTGCTACCGCATCTGAAATAGTCTTCGCTGCAGTAGTCTTGGCAAGTCCAGGTACCGATTCTACAAGTACATGACCGTCTGCGATGATCGCAGCTATCATGGAAAACTTAAGGTTCTGCTGTCCTACTACCTTACCGTCAAAGTAGTCTGAAAGCTTCTTGATGGACTCCTGTGCATAATCAAACTCTTCATTTGAAATGCTGTTCTGTGGATTATTATGCGGTGATCCCTGTGGACCTACATTTCGCGGTGCGCCCTGTGGGCCGACATTTCGTGGTGCGCCCTGCGGACCTACATTTCGCGGTGCGCCCTGCGGGCCGATATTACGCGGTGCTCCCTGCGGACCACCCTGCATATAATTTACCTCGTTCATTACACTACCTCTTTCATTATTTGTAATAGTTTTATCACTATCCCTGCCAAAGTTAAAAATACTAAATGCAGGTACTCTGTAATCAGTTTATCAACATATATTCAGCAACAAGAAATACAAGGAAAATGATGCTGAACATAAAAAATGCAAGTATATAACGTCCTTTTCTGCTGTCCGGAAGCCTGCCGTACAGCTTAAAGGATATAAGGCTCGCCATGGATGCTATAAGCGTTCCAAGTCCTCCAAAATCTGTACCGATACATACAGCGCTGTAATCTGTCGTCATTCCGGAGATAAGTATGCTTGCCGGAACGTTACTGATGAACTGGCTGGTCAGGATTGATACAGAGAATTCATTTCCGGCTACTATCCTCGAAAGGAAATCACTTACCGCATCTATCCTCTTCATATTTCCGATGAAAATGAAAAGGAAGAAAAATGTAAGAAGCAGGAAATAATCCACTTCCAGAAGATTTTTTCTATCCACACAGATAACCACTGCTATCACTATTCCGAGCACTATATAATACGGCAGTATACGGAGTATTATGGTAAGGCTCAGTACGAAAAGACAGAGATACACTGTTGTCTTGAAAGGAGTGATGTATCCGATATTGCATTTCTTGGTCTTTGCCGGCTTAAGCGTTGTATTTCCTGTCACGATACAGGTGATCACAACAAGAAGGACAAATGCCAGCAGTGAATACGGAAGCATCATCCCGATAAATTCCAGCGGCTTCATACCTGAAAGATCGTAAAGATACAGATTATGCGGATTACCGATCGGGGTAAGCATGCTTCCCAGATTTGCCGCTATAGTCTGAAGAACTATTATCGGTATCAGGTATTTTTTCTGATCAGCCATCAGAAGTACTTCAATTGTAAATGGAACAAATGTTATCAGGGAAACATCATTTGTTATGAACATTGCAAAAAAGAAGCATAAAAGTATGAGCACGAGTCCTAAAGTTCTAAGCTTCGTAACTCTTTCAAGCAGCTTCCCGGCAATATTTCTGAAGAAGCCCTGACCGCTCAGTCCTGACATTATGATCATCAGGGTGAGCAGCGTTCCTAAAGTTTTGAAATTTATATAATCTATATATTGTCCGTCTATCGGAACAAACAATATGGAAATGACCGCCAGCAAAAATGATACCGTTGTGACCGGTTCATTTCTAAGAAGATTCTTTATTATCCTGCCCATGTCATTAAAGCTTTCTAGAAATGTCTGCACATGCTTCCATAGCTTCTATGATACTGCTTCTGAAGCCGCATTCCTCAAGCACTCTTACTGCCTCAATGGTTGTACCTGCAGGTGAGCATACCATATCCTTAAGTTCACCCGGATGTTTACCGGTCTCAAGCACCATTTTGGCACTTCCGTAAACTGCCTGTGCAGCAAATTCATAAGCCTTGTCTCTTGGCATGCCGAGTCTTACCGCACCGTCTGCCATAGCCTCTATCATCATGAAAACGTAAGCCGGTGAGCTGCCTGATACAGATACTACAGCATCCATGAGCTTTTCAGGAACAACCTCTGCCTTACCAAAGGCTGAAAGAAGTGTAACAGCCTGATCAAGCTCTTCCTCAGAAACAAGCGGGCTTGGGCTGAGAGCTGACATTCCTTCTCCTACAAGTGCAGGAGTATTTGGCATTGCTCTTACCATCTTAAGTACGCGTCCGAAAGCCTCCTCATACCACTTGATAGACTTTCCTGCAACGATTGAGATCACAAGCTTGTTCTCAAAATCACAGTTCTTGATCTCTTCTGCAACGATAGGAAGTACCTGTGGCTTAACTGCGAAGAAAATGATCCTCGCATCTCTAACTACCTCTTTATTGTCAGGTGTAGTATTTACACCAAATGTATCCTCAGCCTTTTTTCTCTCTGCTTCAACCGGTGTAGAGCAGATTATCTCTTTCGGTGTATAAATCCCCTTCTTGATTATTCCTCCGATAATTGCGCTTGCCATATTTCCTGCGCCAATAAAACCTAACTTCATATTCTCTAACCTCCTTAAAACTAATGTTATATGATCCGGTGTCGGATTATACTCCTCCACCGCTAAATTATCTGACTCAACTACAGCGTAAATCTGTCGAAGAAGTCTTCTTCCTCTTTTTTATTCTCCTCACGCTGCCTTAAAAAATAAGCCTTCATTTCAGCCTGCTTATCACCAAGATCGACTATAGTTTCGCTGAAATTGTCATCATTGAGACAACCCGCTGCTACATAGTATTCATAATAAGCCTTTAAATGGCCGAACTCCTCTTTCATAAGCTGCCAGGTCTCAGTGCTTTCACATCCAACCGAATGAGATACCAGATAATCCTTAAGATAATCCTCTGTTCCAGCAGAAATCTTCGAAGGATGAAGCAGTCTTAAAAATGAAAGTCTTACCTTCTCCTTCCTCTTCGCCGAGATAAAGCTTTCAAGAGTACAGTCCAGATCCTCTTCTCCGCAGAGAATAAGCTCTGTATGTCCATCCTCATCAGGCTCATCGATGAATTCGAGAATCTTTTTATCAAGCTTTTCAAACCAGTCGTCTGTTCCTGCCTTCTTGCAGTCAGTCAGATGATCTGCATTTTTAAGGCTCTGTGCCTTCGCAAGAAGCACGGCCGTATCTTCTCTCTCCTTATCGGTCATGGCAAGCCAGCCCTTGTCAGGGTATCTTACTCTCGCTCTGAGTCTTATCTTCTGAAGGCTCGTATCTCCAAGAAATGGAGACCTTCCCATCGAAAGAGTTCTTCTCGGAAGCTCAGCCTCCGTAAGATTCTTGCAGTATGCAAAGCCCCAGTCCGAAATCTTCTTGATATTATCCGGCAGAACTATCCTTCTGAGCCTTCTGGCATTCATAAATGCTTTCTTATCGATCACTCTGACCGGAACATCGGAAAGCTCCTCCGGAATTATCAGTTCTTCATCATCACCCGAATAAGAACGTATAACAGCTTTACCATCTTCTATTATGTAATTGATCCTTCCATCAGGCGTTAAAAAAACTTCTTCCGGCATTTTCCCTCTCAGTCCTGTATTACAGCTGCGACATTACATCTGCTATATTACCAGTTTCAGTATTTCTGCTGCAGTATTACATCCGCAGTATCACTCTTTTTACTGAATTATAAATCTAGATATCCAGCTCCATTATTTCCTGCTTTATAGAATCCTGTCTCTCACTTATCATAAGAGTCTCACTCGCTCTAGTATAGTCCTCTAAGCCGAATTGTGCAATAAAACGTGCACTATTTTCATTTACTGTAAGCTCTGTGACAAGCAGCAGCATCTCATTTCCTTCTTCAAAGGCCTTACTAACGTAATCAAAAAGATTATGCATTCTTTTCTTTACAATTGCAACACTTTCCTTCATTTCAGCCACTTCATCATCAAAGCTTGATCTGACAACCGAAAATGCATCATTTGCAGTCTTTCTGTCATTTCCTTTTTCTACAAGATGCTTGATGCTGACGCTGATGAAGCTGATCAGTCTGCGGTATTTATCCTTATCCTGAAGAGACAGTGAATTGGCTCTGGCAAGCTGCTCCTTTTTCTTCTTCTGTCCCTCGGAAAGCTTTTCAAGATATCCTACGACGTATGAAGAATCCTCTGCATTTTCCTTTGCTATGCTCTCCTTCAGAAGTCTGAGAAGGCGTATCAGTTCTGTCAGATAATCAGATGTTTCCATGACGTCTCTGACCTCTGCGAGCATCTTATCCATAAGCATACCAAGAACCGACAATCTCTCATCAAAGCCTGCCTTGCTTCCTCTTGCAAACGCACTTTCCGGTGGATTACCGCTAAGGATATCCTCCAGCCTGTAATCCTTTTTATATTTATTGAAGAGGTCGTAGTACGCTGTAAACTCTTTAACTATCTTATCATTTCTTATATACTGTCCAACCAGGGTTTCATCAACCGGAAGATTCTTCTCACTGTAGAGCCCAAGCATGGTTGAAAGGTCCTCCCAGCCTCTTGCCGTAACATATGAACGTCCTTTAACCGTCATTTCCATATGATAGAAATAATCCTTATGAAGCTCCAGGAAGCTTGTGATCTCGCTTCTGATATTATTCTCTCTGGCGTATTTCTTCCAGGTATCATAATCTGCTTCGACCTCAAGAACCTTGAGTCGGTCCATGGTAACAACATCAAATTCACGAACGCTTTTATTGTATTCCGGAGGGTTTCCGGCTGTGACGATAACCCAGCCGTCAGGAACCTTATGCTTTCCGAATACCTTGTACTGCAGAAAGAGAAGCATTGACGGAGCAAGTGTCTCCGAAACACAGTTTATCTCATCCAGGAAGAGTATTCCCTCCTTAACGCCGGAATCACGCATCACAGAATATATAGAGGCTATAATCTCACTCATGGTATATTCGGATACATCATACTCCATGCCCTCATACTCTTCGTGCTTTATGAAAGGAAGTCCGAGGGCTGACTGTCTTGTATGATGAGTCATTGAATATGAAACAAGTGCTATTCCAAGCTCAGATGCGACCTGCTCCATTATCGCAGTCTTTCCTATACCGGGTGCACCCAGAAGAAATATAGGTCTCTGCCTCACCACAGGTATTCTGTACTCGCCCCATTCATCCTTTGAAAGGTATAAGCTTACATCATTTTTAATATAATTCTTCGCCTGATTTATATTCATTCTATTCCCTCTTTCTTATTCTTTTTCTTCATCCCGGTTTCCTACTGCTCGGTTTCCTCTTTTACCGCGTCAGCTTCCTGCTGTTCCTTTTGTTCTTTTACCGCGTCGGCTTCCCGCTGTTCCTTTTGTTCTTTTAAAGCCTCGGCTTCCTGCTGTTCCTTTTGTTCTTTTAAAGCCTCGGCTTCCCGCTGCTCTTTCTCTTCTCTTATTGCCTCAGCCTCAAGCTCTTCAGGTGCAAGGACCACCTTATAGGCCCAGACCGGTGGCTTCGGTGCATATTCATCCTCTTCAAGGAAGATGAACATTACATCATAATCCGGCATTTTTTCAGGATAGTCACCATATCCGTCAGTAAAATATATCAGTCCTTTAAGATTAGTAAATTCCTTCTTACTTATAAGCTCATCCACATAACTGAAAACCGGGCGGAAATCCGTCGTTCCAAAGCCCTTAAGCTTGATATTTCTGCAGAAAAGATCAAATTCTTCATTATTTGTGATCTTCGTATCCTGCCTTACCTTGCTGTCACACTGTATGATATGGATATTCACTTCTGTGAAGAAGCTGTCGCTGCTTTTAAGTATGCTGTAGGTTTTCTTCAGAAATGTCTGAACGACTGCTCCCTTGGTTGACGCGGAAGTATCGAGCACTATGATGAACTCCCTAATCCTCTTATCGTCCTTATATTCAAGAGGCTCGATCAGCGGCATATTACCGTACCTTTCCATTCCGAAGGTATAATAAATGTAGTCAAATTCATCATCATTTATACGTACATTCTCGCCCGTAGTCATGAATTTCTTCAGCAGGGTGGAATAATCATATTTTTCTTTTGTAGCATCTCTAAGACTTTCATCAAGCTCTTCATTTACAAGGCTTCCCCTTGAAAATGTCTTAAGATCCGTCTTTACTCTCTCACTTATCTTCTGCCATTTCTCAAGCTGTATGCTGATCTCCTTCTTCTTTCGCCAGTAAATATGCTCATCCCTGTGAAAGAGAACAAACCATCTGACCTTTCCGGCTTCTGAGATACCGTAGGTTCTGAGATATTTATAAACCTTCTCTGCAGTTATTCCGTTACACTGCCTTTTGATGGTCGTAAGTTCTTCTGTGGTCTCCCTGTCTCTTTCAAGTCCAAAGCCCTTAATATCCAGTGAAAGTACCACAGCTTCGACAGAAACATCTGCTGCAAGATCCCAGAGATCCTTTTCTATCCTGTCATATCCAAACGGATGGAAAAATATAAGATGCAGCAGAAGATGCAGATATGTTCTCGTTATAAGAGCCGGTTCCTTACTGTAGCTCTGTACGACCCACAGCGGATCATAATAAATATATGCTCCGTCCGAGGCCATTCCGCCGCCTACAGCCGCACCATCCGGCTTGATATCACTTTTGGCGATCAGCTTTACCTCTGCCAGCGCAATATCAAGAAACCTCAGATTGACAGCAATCTGGTCTCTTGCGATCCCCATGATCCTCTGGGCAAGTTTTTCTATCTTTTCCTGCTTTTCCTTATCAATATCACCCATATTATTCCCTTATCTGTAAAAAGCGGTGCAAAAAAACGCACCGCTTTTATCATCTTCATCACTGACAAACGGTATAGCCTCCGCCATACTGTATTTTCATTTATTAATTAGTGTACATTATCATAGATAAGCTTTGACAGAGCATCTACGCCGTCACTTGTAAGGAATGGACCTCCATCGCTTACATATTCTGGATGTGCAGCCGCAAGGCTGTACCAGTCGATAACATTTAAGTTTGCATTCTTACCTGCAAGCTTTTCGATTCTCTTGTTTACATCATTTATCTGAGGAAGACTTGTTCCGTAGGTATTTACCCAATAGATCTTCTTCTCTTTGCCTATAGCATCTATAAGAAGCTGCCCGGTCTCCTCTTCAAAGTCACCATTTGTTCCTAAAATGATAACAACTATATCTCTGAGATTTCCGTTATCCTTAAGATCCTTTACCACATCATCAGAATATGCCACCTGTCTGTTCTGGGAAGCATCGATGTATACGTCAGGCATATACTCAACGAGAGTATACTCGATTCCCTGAAGCATAAAGTCACCGACTATAGTAACCTTCTTCGAATCTGCAGGCTTTGGAGCCTCTGTTGTTGCTTCAGTTGTTGCCTCTGTTGTGATCTTCTCTGTTACCGGAAGAGTTGTCAGCTCTGTAGTAGCATTTGCGGTAGAATCTTCTGCGTCATCCTTTGTACTTCCGAATACAAAAAGTCCGAAAAGTCCAAGAAGCATAAATACTGTTACGATAAAGAGCGGTATCATCTTTATCATCTTACCCTTAGTGTCGCTGTAATTACCTGCAGCCTTAAGCTTCTCCTTAATGCTGTCCGGTCCGATAAAATGAATTATCTTATTTAAGAGATAGGTAAGTCCGGCGATAAGTACTGCAAGTATCAGTCTTGCGCCTATACCTGTCCACTCCTTTGCTGCAAAAAGCGCTGTAAGACCAGCAAATGATGTAATAAACTCCAGCCACATCTTTCCGATCATCTTAAATACCGGAATATCTACCACGCCACCGATTTTAAGATATGAAGCTGTTGCAAGCCATACCATAAGCCCCATAGCTGCAACAACGACTACTGCTGCAAGTCTAAGGAATACATTTTCTCCTGTAAAGAACAGCATTCCGATGATAACAAGAACTGCTGCTCCTAAAAACATAAGGAGTCTGTTTCTCTTATAATCCTTAGGAAGCGACTCATATTTAAGCTTTTTCTTGGTAACAAGAGCTGCGATCATACCCACAATAAAAGGATATACATTTACTGTCTGCTCCCCTGCTATGGCATTTGCAATTGCGATAACAAGTGCTGTTACTACAAGGAAAATATAAGAATACTGCTGTCCTTTTTTAACAGCAATCTTATTCCAAATGATAAAAAGTGCTGGAAATACAATGAAAAAGAGTACTAGTCCCAAAACTGACTCGATAACTGCCTTTCCGACAGCTCTGGTAGCTGAATGCACGAGTATTACGGCAAGTCCGCAATACAAAAAGAAAACTATTAGAATTTCAGGACAATAGTTTTTGAATCTCTTGATATAGAATTCAGAAACCTTAAACTGTCCTTTTTTAAGAGCGCTGAATGATGTTACAGCTGTAATATATCCTACAACTACGTATATCATCTGAAGGGCAATATCCCCTGCTTTAAAAACTATCGGGATAAGAAGAGCGACCAGTGTGAGTATCATTGCGATACCTCTAAGCCCTTCAAGTCCCCTGTTTTTTGCCTTTGATCTTCTGCCTGTTGTATCCTTACCGTCTATACCGATACCGCCGGTTACATCTGTATTATAAGAATACTGATTATCCATTATAACCTCCCCAAATATGAAAAAATGTTACCCCTGATCCATATCTCTATCATATAGCAAAACGGGTAAAAATACAAAGGAAAAATTATTATTTATTATTTAAGAGAATGAAAAAAACCTCCTGCGGAAATCCCGCAGGAGGCTAAAAAATCATTTGATATAATATTTATTACTCAATGATTGAAACAACTGAACCAGAACCAACTGTTCTACCACCCTCACGGATAGCGAATCTAAGTCCCTGCTCCATTGCTACTGGGTGGATGAGCTCGATTGTCATCTCTACGTTATCACCAGGCATGCACATTTCTGTACCTGCAGGAAGGTTACAAACACCAGTAACGTCT
>ONVE01000015.1 GCA_900321215.1 uncultured Eubacterium sp.
GGGAGGAATTTACTTGTTAAATTTTTTGGATTTATTTGGAGGCGTCGGACTCTTTCTGTTTGGAATGAGTCTCATGGGAAGCTCGTTGGAGAAGCTTGCAGGATCAGGGCTTGAGAAGATACTGCAGACGCTCACAACCAGCAAGAAGAAAAGCGTTGGTATTCTTAAGGGCTGGGCACTTGGCCTCGGAGTGACCGGTATTATCCAGAGTTCAGCAGCTACAACCATTATGCTGATAGGTTTTGTTAATGCAGGAATTATGACACTTGGTCAGGCTGTTCCGGTTGTATTCGGAGCAAATGTCGGAAGTACTGTCACCGCACAGATCCTCCGACTCGGAGACTTACAGTCTGGAAATATATTTCTGCAGCTTTTAAAACCATCTTCTTTCGCACCTATGCTTTTAGCGGTCGGTGCATTTATCTACATTTTTGTTAAAAAGCAGAAAACGAGAGATGTTGCAGGCATACTGATAGGTCTTGGAACCCTTTTCTTCGGTATGACAAAGATGGAGGAGGTTTTCGCTCCTCTTAAGGAATCGGCAAAGTTCCAGAGCTTTTTCATGTCATTTAACAATCCGTTTCTCGGAATACTGACAGGACTTGCTCTTACGGCTGTTATCCAGAGCTCGAGCGCATCTGTAGGTATACTTCAGGCCTTATCAGCTACCGGAAGCATCACCTTCGGAACTGCAGTACCAATCATTATCGGTCAGAATATCGGAAAATGCATGACCATTATCATCGGTGGAATCGGTGCAAATAAGAAAGCGAAGAGAGTTGCGCTTTCCTACCTGCTGTTTAATATAGTAGGAGCACTGATGTTTACGCTCATTATCTATTCAATATATTATACGGTAGGAATTCCGGCGTTTGCAAAGCCGGTCAACAGAGGAGATATCGCGAATATCCATCTGCTCTTCAACCTCATCATGAGTATCATTCTGCTTCCGCTCAGTGACAGAATGGCAGCTCTTACCGGAAAGATCCTTAAGGATACGGATGTTGCTTACGGTGATGAGGAGATCAGAAAGCTTGACGATATGCTTCTTAAGACTCCGGGTATCGCTCTTACACAGTGCAGAAATCTTATGAATAAAATGGGCGAGAAGCTTCGTGAGAGCTTCAGACTTGCAACAGGGCTTATCACTGAATACGACAGAGCGGCTGTAAACCAGCTGAATGAAAATGAGGACTTCATCGACCGTTGTGAGACAGTTCTTTCTTCATATATAGTACGTATCGAGAGAGAGAGACTTACTCCGGACAACAGAAAAATGCTTGTAGAGATACTGAATTCGGTCAGTGATTATGAAAGAATCGGTGATTACTGCATGAGCATAGTTTATACGGCTGAGGAGATAAATGACAGCGGTATTACCTTCTCACCTGCAGGAGCTGCCGAGATAAAGTCTATAAGCAGTGCAACAGACAATATCATAGATATGGCTTTTACAGCCTTTGAGACTGAAAATTCAAGCCAGGCATTTAAGGTGATTCCTCTGTCCAGCACGATTGCACGACTTAAGGATGTGATCGAGTCGCATCATGTTGAAAGACTTCAGGATGGCGATTGCGGCGTTGCCGGAGGCGTTGCATTATATGATCTTGTCAACAGCTTTGAGAGAATTGCGATGCATTCCAAGACTATCTCAAGGCATATAATCAACAGACTTTCCAAGGAAAGCCAGAAGGATGCACTTCACGGACAGATAATTGATAAGAAGAGCGAAGAGTACCTTGCTCTGGAGACATATTACGATTCTAAATATTTTAATTTCTAAGAAAAAACAAGGCTTGGATGATGCTTCATCCAAGCCTTGTTTTTTAATCAAGTTCGCTGCGTCCGAGCTTTTTATCATTTTTAATCTCATACATCTTCTTATCGGCAAATCGGATGGCCTTAAGGATATCAAAGCCGTCATTTAAGCTTGTAGTATATGTTCCGCTGCTGGTCTGTACTGTGTAAGGCAGCCCTGAATGAGCATTAAAATCCTTAAGATAACTATCAATCTTATGGATGATTTTTTCAGCGTCGCATTCACCGATCACTACAGAGAACAGCTCATCTCCTCCGAATCTTGCAGAAATTGCATTTTCCGGGCAGGAATCCATAAGAGCATTTGCAACGGTTGCGATAGCTCTGTCTCCTTCGGCGTGACCAAAGTTATCATTTATATACTTAAGGCCGTCAAGGTCAGACATAATAACCGTTACAGGCTTATTCCTGTTTTCAGGAAGATCCTTGATATGTGAATATTTATTGTGGAAGCCGAGACGGTTGTAAAGACCTGTCAGAGCGTCGTGGTTATACATTGCGTCCATCTTCTTAAGGAGGAAACGCTGGTACTGCATATTGATAAAACCACCGATTCCAAGGCTGACCGCGCTTGTGACATTTGCAGCCCTTGAATAATTCGTTATGACATAGTCCTGGAAATAGTAGCAGTTAAAGCCAAATGGCTTATTTGCATAGTCAAGCGCATTAAATATCAGAGGATAACCGGAAGTCGCAAGCTCTGCAATCCTGTCGCGGTAGTTGCCTGAAAGCACGCTTTCCTTGTCATTTACGGTAGAATCATAGAAGAGCTCGTCCGGAAGAGGAAGCTTCTCAAATCTGTGTTCCTCCGCGTAATCTGCGTCATTTATGATATGCAGATCCTTCGGAATCTTATCGAGATCAGGGATCAGGAAATAATTCTGCTCAGGATCAAAGCATTTCTTATCAACTATACATAAATGTGTTTTGGTCTTGTGATGATGGATGCTTGCGGCCATCTGATACGGTGTTAAGCTTGTGACCATATCCGAGGTAATATCATAAAGTATACGGGCGTCGTCAAGATGACGGTAGAAGCTGTTATTAAAGCGCGCCATCAGCGTTTTGCCCTTCATAGACTGGGACTTACAGCCGCAGGATTCATTTGTTATAAGAACCGGAGATATCAGAGTGTCCTTAACCGGTTTTCCGGCAATGATATCAAGAGCAACCTCAGCGGTGCCCTCAGCAAGATAAACTGTTTCGCAGCTTACAGACGATATCTTAGGCGTTGTGAAGAATACCTCTTCATAGCCGTCGAAGCCCGAAACGATAACCTGGCCGGGAACAGAGATACCGGCGTTTATAAGCATATCGCAGGCATTGATAGCCATGATATCATTTGCGCAGATGATAGCGTCCGGGAGTATATCTCTTGCGAGTATCTTTTTCATGGCCTCTCTGGTCGGATCGGCCCAGAAATCACCGTAGCTAAGCATGCTGTCATCAAAGGCAATGCCGTTTTCGGCGAGCACCTTCTTGAATACTTCGATACGTTCATCGGAAAAAACATTATTTGGAAGACCGGCTATCATGTGCGGCCTTTTTACATTATGATCTTCTATGATATGACGGGTGATTTTCTCAAAGCCCTTCTTGTAATCGAAATTAATACTGACGCAGCCTTCGTAGCTGCCATCGATGATGATGACCGGAACGTTATTCTCCCTGGATCTGGAGATGATGCGGTTGGATACAGTATGGCTTTTGATCTTCTCATCCATTATGATGACGCAGTCCAGCTCATCATAAGGCATGATATCAAAAACATAGGTCTCAGCCGGACTTATGCTTTCATCCCAATAAATATCCGAATTGATAGTAAAGATCATCAGTGCACAGTCGTGACATTTAAGAGACTCATTCAGAACCTCGATATACCCGTGAATCTGAGGGTCATAGGCACGCGATGTGCAAAGTGCAACAAGTTTCTTCCCATTTATCATTCTTTGTACCTCATTAGGGCGTGTGCGCTTCGCTTGGTAGTCTGATACTTATTTGCAATAGGTTTCAATAAATGTTTCGAAAGGTATTGGCTTTGAATAATAATAACCCTGGAACGAA
>ONVE01000154.1 GCA_900321215.1 uncultured Eubacterium sp.
AAATGCAGGTCTTGAAGGCGCAGTTATCGTAAATAAGGTTAAGGAAGAGAAGGATGCTATCGGATTTGATGCATATAATGAAGAGTTCGTAAATATGGTTGAGGCCGGTATCATCGATCCTGTTAAGGTTACAAGATCAGCTCTTCAGAATGCGACATCAATCGCATCAACACTCCTTACAACAGAGTCAGTTGTAGCTGATATCAAGGAAGATGCTCCAGCTATGCCAGCCGGTGGAATGGGCGGCATGGGCGGAATGATGTAATCATTTCCTGAACTATCTTAAGAAATTTAAACAGAGATTATCCGCATTTACTGCTTGAATTATCTTGTTTCTTAATGTATTATATTTGACGAACAAATCCTTTTCCTGAAATGAGGTGAATATAGTGGGAGATGTAAAGGATAACGATGAGAAGATAGAAGAAGCAATTCTTGAAGAAGATAGAAAGAAGCCGGTTTCCAAGGATATGAATATCCAGTATATACTTAAGCTTCACCCTGAAAGTTCAGTCATTCTTATGAGCATAGGAATGGGCTGTATTACCTGCTTTGCCGCTGAGTTTGAATCATTGGCAGAGGCTTGTGCAGTACATGGACTTGATCCGGATGATGTTACTGAGTATTTGAATGGAGAACTTGGACTGCTTCCTGTTGAAGAATAGTTTTATCATTTAAGCGAGGCGGCTTAAGTCGTCTCGCTTTTGTGATTTTAGAGTTATGCGGGAAAGGAGCAAAAAATGATCAAAACAGTAGTTGGAATTGAAGGAATGATGTGCGGAATGTGTGAAGCACATGTAAATGATGCGATAAGAAGAGGTCTTAACGTTAAGAAGGTATCCGCTTCCCATAAGAAAAATGAAGCTGAGATCATTTCAGAAGAGGCTATCTCTCCTGAAGAGATTAAAAAAGTGCTTGCTCCGACAGGATACACTGTAACATCGATAAACAGTGAAGAATATACTAAAAAAGGACTTTTCTCAAAATGAAGATAGGAATTATGGATTCGGGTATCGGAGGTCTTTCCGTGCTTCATGAAGCGCTTCATCTGCTTCCTGAAGCAGAGTATCTGTTTTACGCGGATGTAGATCATGTGCCTTATGGTCTTAAGACACCGAGTCAGATTCTCGGGTATGTAACTGAAATAACTGAATTTTTGATCGATAAGAAATGTGACATCATCGTTGTTGCATGTAATACGGCAACCGCTGTTGCGATAGAGAATCTGAGAAGCAGATTTGATATTCCGATAGTAGGTATGGAGCCGGCTGTTAAGCCTGCCGTACTTCACAGTAATGATAAGAGAGTCATGGTCATGGCAACTCCTGTAACGATCAGGGAGAATAAGCTTAAGATGCTTATAGCCAGGGTGGACGAAGAGCATAAATGCGATCTCCTTCCGATGCCGAGATTGGTTAATTTCGCTGAGATGGAGATGTTCGAGGAGCCTGAGGTTTATGATTATGTGAAGTCAGAATTAAATGCGTATAAGCTTTCGGATTATTCAGAGCTTGTGCTTGGTTGTACGCATTTTAATTACTTTAAGCCATGCTTCAGGTCATTTTTTGGACCTGATATTGAGCTTATAGACGGCAACAGAGGAACCGTTAAGCATCTTGCCGATGTGCTCGGTATGGATGTATGTACGGAAGAAAAGAAGATAATTTACGATAAACCGTTTGATCTTATATATAATTCCGGAGTGGTATATTATGCTTCCGGAAGAGTTATAAATGATGAAAATATGCTTACACATATTATGAGGCTTCATAACAGACTTGAAGAAGTCAGAGGCATTTAGATAAAGGAGGATGAAGATTTGTACAGCTGGGAGAAAAATATAAGGACTGTTGAACCGTATGTACCGGGTGAACAGCCAAAGGAAACAAATATCATCAAACTGAATACAAATGAGAATCCGTACGGACCTTCACCAAGGATCGCTTCTATGAAGCTTGATACAGATTTCCTTAGAAAATATCCTGATCCGAGGGCCGGAATGCTTGTAGATAAGCTTGCAGAGTATCATGGCCTTTCAAGTGACCAGGTATTTGTCGGAGTTGGTTCTGATGACGTGCTTGCTATGTCATTTATGACATTTTTCAATTCTGACAAGCCGATACTCTTTCCGGATATAACATATTCATTTTATGATGTATGGGCTGAAATGCTGCGTATACCGTACGAGAAGCAGCCGCTTGACGAGAACTTCAATATCGTTAAGGAGGACTATATGAAGGAGAACGGAGGAATCATCTTCCCTAATCCTAACGCTCCGACAGGTATACTTGTAGATACTGATTTTATTGAGGATATTGTGAAGAATAATCCGTCTTCAATCGTAATAATCGATGAGGCATATATTGATTTTGGCGGAACCACGGCGCTTCCTCTTATCGATAAGTACGATAACCTTATCGTGGTAAGAACTTTCTCAAAGTCACGTTCAATGGCGGGACTCAGAATCGGTTATGCTATGGCAAATCCTGTGCTTATAAAGTATCTAAATGATGTTAAATACTCTTATAATTCATATACCATGAATACGCCTTCTCTTATCCTCGGATCAGAGATAATTGATGATGAGGAGTATTTCAGAAGCGTTACAGGCAAGGTTATAAATACCAGAGAGAGATTTACAAAGGCTATTAAGGAGATGGGCTTTACAGTCCTTCCGTCAAAGGCAAACTTTGTATTTGCCAGCCACAGCACGGTTCCTGCCAAGGAGATCCTTGAGAAAATGAAGAGCCAGGGCGTTTACTTCAGATACTTTAATGCTCCGAGGATCGATAACTATCTGAGGATCACGATAGGTACCGATGAAGAGATGGATAAGGTGGTTGGGCTTTTGTCTAAGATTTGTTGCGCAACAAATTAGCGTTTTATATCATTTGACAAAAGCATTTAACATTAAATATAATATGAGTGTTCAAGACTGATTAAGCATTATATGTTTTGATCAGTCTTTTTTTCTTTCATGATCTGTTATTCCACGTAATCGCTTACGCACAGAGCTATTACATTCGGATATGTATCATAAGGCACCGTGCCTTGTAACATAATTTGAAAGATAACAGGAGATAAATATGGAAAATATAAATTATTACGAAACAATCTGTAATTTAATTAGTGAAAAGCTTAAGGGCGAATATAACCTTGAGAGTGTTTCTATTCATGAAAGCCAGAAGAATAATGATATAAAGATGATAGGCTTTGTGTTCAGGATGAGTGACATGGAGATTATGCCGTGCATTTATCCGGGAAGGATCTTCAAGAGAGAAGACTTTGCGGAGATATATGATGAGCAGACTGTTGCCGATAAGGTGGCAGAAAGCTTCATAGAGAGCATGAAGAATATCGGCAGCATAGAGAGAAAGAGAAGCTTTACGCTTGAGGAGAATAAGGATAAGATCATTTATTCACTTATAAGTCTTGAGAGAAATGAAAATCTCCTCAGGAAATGTCCTCATATCGTTTTTAACGATCTAGCGATAGTTTTCAGAGTCTATTACAGAATGAACGATAATAATGCCAGCGTGCTGATAGATAATGGCATAGCGGCGCTATGGAGGGTAAATACGGAGAACCTCTGGAATCTTGCCATAGAGAATATGACAAGGGATTATCCGCCGGTATTTGACAGGCTGGATAATGTGATCAATCTATTCATGAAACGCGACGATACAGAAGAGGAGAAAATTCCGGACGACGAGGAGACATGCCAGAGAGGATTCCCGATGTATATACTTACAAATAACAAGGGATACTTCGGGGCCGGAACCATACTCTATAAGGAACTGGCATATTCGCTGTATGAGAAGATGGGGTGTGATTTCTACATACTTCCATCAAGCGTAAATGAGATAATAATAATTCCTCAGAATGAAATGGAAGATGTTGATTATTTAAGATCAATCGTTAAAGACGTCAATGAATCTGTCGTTTCTAAGACCGATTATCTGTCTGATTCTGTGTATATTTATGACCATGAGTCTGACAGTATTGCTGTAGTATGACATGCTGACAGCGTGTGTTTCTACAAAAAAATTAAGAATTTGTTGTCTTGACGGTTATATTTTCTTGTGCTACCATACATTTATTCAAAATTAGGTTCCACAATATATATTTTTCGGAGGAAAAAGGAAATGGCTAAAGGTACAGTTAAATGGTTTAATAACCAGAAAGGTTACGGATTTATTACTGACGAAGAGGGAAAGGATGTATTCGTACATTTCTCAGGACTCAACATGGAAGGTTTTAAGACACTTGAAGAGAATCAGGCGGTTGAGTTTGAGGTATCTGAAGGTGCTAAGGGTCCACAGGCTACTAATGTTACAGTAATAAAGTAAGTAACGTACCTGAGCATTAAGGATAAAAAAGAACCGCTTATTCAAGCGGTTCTTTTTTTGCGCTTCAGTATAAGAATGTATGGGCGTTTTGCGTATAAAATCCGGCTGTAAAAAAAGTTTTTTTTGTATAGTTTATTTTAGATAAAAATCAAGTAATTATTTGACAAATCTTACAAATTTGCATACAATTATCTTAATGTATTGG
>ONVE01000055.1 GCA_900321215.1 uncultured Eubacterium sp.
AAAATCCCTCTTTTCACCCTACAATTAAAGCCAACAAACCATATTAAACTTTTTATTATTATTTTTATTATTTTACACTATTATCAACCAATATGCAATCAGATTTTACAAATTGTTCATATTTGCTTTAAATTTTTTTCATATTTTTTTACCTTGTGAATATATCATTCACTTAATTATTTTAGTTTTTATCAAATATAATTTAAGTAAATAACGAATATGAGGTAAAACATTTATTTATATCTGCTTTTATCCTTAAGGATAATTGAGATTGCGCGCTTTCTATTCTGTATGACAAGCCTCTTGAAGATTCCTCCGAATTCTCCGTCCGTTGTCCATGCAACAGGCTTTCTGCTTATAACAGTTACCTTTGAAGCCTTTCTCTTATAGATATATTTCGGATTCATCTTATTTGTTGCGATTGACCAGAGTATCGCTATAAGCTGAAGCAGATTCTTTGGTTTTCTGATAAGCAGACATTCAAACTTTCCGTCGCTGAAGGACATTTCCTTAACGCCTATGGCTCTGAAGCCGCCTACAGAACGTGAATTTGTGATCTGTCCATACCAGAAGTCACCGGTGACCACCTCATCGTCTACCTTGGCCTTTAAGCTGACCGTTTCGATCCTGAAGAGACATTTTACTGCCTCAAGTATATATGCTGTATGTCCGATAAGGTTTTTAAGCTTCTGCGGTGTTGAATACGAAATATCGGTAAAAAGCCCAAATGCTGTAATATAAATGAAATTCGAGCTGCCCATCATTCCCACATCAACAGGGCAAGGAGTACCGCTTACGATATCTCTTGCAGCCTTTATCGGGTTCTTGCTGAGCTTAAGGCTTCTTGCATAATCATTTGTCGATCCGCACGGAATATATCCGAGAGCAGGAAGTCTTACTCCCTTATCATAAAGCTTCATAAGTCCCGTAACTGTATTATCAAGCGTTCCGTCTCCTCCGGCACATACTATCACATCATATGCTCCGCCGGTCTTCTCGACATACTCAGCTGCATCATTCGGTCCTTTTGTCGGATGATACTCAACATTGTAGCCCGACCTGATAAATATATCCAAAATGCGATTGATATGATCATTGATTACCTTCTTACCGGCCTTTGGATTTACGATAAAAAGCATTTTTTTCATATTATCTACGCCTTTCTTCTTGCCATATATCTGTCATAGCCCTTTTTGCGAAGCTTGCAGGCCGGACAGTGTCCACATCCTTCTCCCATTATACCATTATAACATGTAAGTGTCATATCACGGATTATCTCAAGTCCTCCAAGGCTGTCAGCGAGCTCCCAGGTTTCCTCCTTATCGATCCACATAAGCGGAGTGATGAGCTCAAACTCATAGTCCATTGCAAGATTAAGTGTTGTATTAAGAGACTTTATAAATACATTTCTGCAGTCCGGATATCCTGAAAAATCGCTCTGCGAAACTCCGGTGATGATATCATTTATTCCAAGCCCCTTGGCGTAGATTGCTGCGTATGTGAGAAAGAGAAGGTTCCTTCCTTCGACAAATGAATTCGGCGTTCCGTGCTCCGGTGCATTCTCATCCACCTTGATCTCTTCTCTTGTAAGAGAATTCGGTGCAAGCTCAGAAAGAAGTGACATATCCATTATCTTCTGTCTGACGCCGAATTTTTCGCAGATAGCCGCCGCGCATTCAAGCTCCTTCTTATGTCTCTGGTTATAATCAAATGAAACCGCTTCTACTGTCTTATATTTCTTTAATGCCCATAAAAGGCAGGTTGTACTGTCCTGTCCTCCGCTGAGAACAACAAGTGCCGCATCTTTATTCTTCATTTTTCTTCCCTCTCTTTAGCTTTTCCGGCAGTAATATAACTATAATTATCTTTCACCGCCTTCATTTACATTTCATTTTCCACTTAAACTTTCCCGGCAGCAAATAAATATCTTATTTATCCCCGCCCGTACTCACATTTTTTATTCCACCAGGTATTTGAAGATGAGTTATTATCTCATCATATTAAGCAGCTTCTCCTGCATTTTATCATCATTAAACACACCTCTGTAGGTAGTTGTAAATGTTGCCGATGCTCTGTTCTTGATGCCTCTTGCGGTCACGCAGCTGTGCTTAGCTTCAATGATAACAGCCACATCCTCCGAACCGGTTGCCTTCTGCATAACCTCGGCTATATCAGATCCAATCCTCTCCTGAAGCTGAAGTCTTCTTGTTACCATATCTACTATTCTTACTATCTTGCTGAGTCCGATCACTCTGTCCTTAGGAATATATGCAACAGAGACATTCATATCATACATAAGAGCCATATGATGCTCGCAGTAGCTGAATGCTTCTATATCCTTTATAAGAACTATATCGCCTTTGTTTCTTCCGGTCGGTGCCTCGAAGGTCTTGTTGAACATCTGGGCGATATCATCATTTGTATATGAGATTCCCGCGAAAACCTCCTCATACATCCTTGCTACTCTTTCAGGCGTCTCGCGAAGTCCTTCTCTGTCAGGGTCCTCACCTAAGGCTATCAGAATCCCTCTAACATGTTCCTGTATCTTTTCTTTATCAATTGCCATTTCTCTATCCTTTCAAAAAATGTAAAAAATCAAACGCCGCGCTTATCCGGATCCCAGATATATTTATGGATCTGAAGCTGAAGCCTTACATCATTCATTTTATTCTTAATCATATAATCAACTATTTCATCCGGTCTTATCCTTCCGAAAACAGCACTCACATATACCGTACATTTACTGCACAGGCTGTATCTATCAATTATATACCGCATTTTATCAAGATCCGCCATATCGGAAACGACGAATTTAACCGTATCGCACGCTCTTATCTCTTCAAAATCCGGAAGATGCATGGTTTTCTCCATGCCGCTGCCCGGACATTTATAATCAACCGTGAAGCTGATGCCTTCCTTAAACTCGCGGTAATATTCTTCCAAAGGAACCGCTCCGTTGGTTTCGATCTCCACCCGGAGGCTTTCATCCTTCTCAAGAAGCTTAAGAAGGCTCTTTATATCCTTCTGAAGAAGCGGCTCGCCGCCGGTAAGAGTTACATTCTTCACACCGGACTCTCTGATATATTCATATATCTCTTCCGCCGTCATATATTCTCCGGGAGCGTCCTTATCGCAGGCCCATAAAGTGTCGCAGTAATTGCATCTTAGATTGCAGCCCGTAAATCTTATAAATACGCTCAGTTCTCCGGCTCTTTTTGCTTCGCCGTTGATGCTTATGAACTTTTCCGCAACCTTAAATTTACTTGTCTCGTTATTCATTTTTCTTTTTCAGTCCTCGTCCGGGATAAATGAAGCCACATTGTTCGGTGTCTCGTATACCGAAACCTTAGCCACATTATAACCGGCCTCTGTCATTTTATCATAAAAATATTTTGCGAAGTTCTCCGCTGTAGGTCTGAACGGAAACTTAATGATCCTGAAGCCTTCATCACTGAGAGCCTCCTCGGTATTCTTCTTCAGAGCGCCCTCCTCCATAATGAGTGAATGGTCAAGAGCCTTGGTAAGCTTTCTGAGAGATTTCTTAAGCTCTGAGAAATCAACTATCATTCCTCTTGTGGAGCCTGTCTCTGTAAGCTTCTTTCCCTTAACATCTATGCTGACTGTCCATCTGTGTCCATGAATGTTGGCGCATTTTCCTTCATAATCCTTAAGGAAATGTGCACTGTCAAAATCTGCTTTTGTTGAAAGAATATACATACTTATTCCTCCTCGTATAATATCTTGCCCGGTGAGGGATTCTTCTTAAACACCCTGCAGCACCGGTTTACTGAATTACCTGCTTTCGGCACCTCCCGCGCGGCAGTACTCAGCCGCCAATACAAAAAGAGGCGCATAAATGCACCTCTTTAAAGCTTCTAAATCTTAAATAAAAGCCTTAGCCCTGGTTTTGATAAAGCAGGATGGTGCAAACGAACTGCTGTATTTAATTATCTGAGTCTATACTCCAAGGAAATTCTTAACAACCTTTTCCATATCTTCCTTGTCACATACAGTCTTATGGATTATATCTGCATTTCTGATCTCTTCAACTGCATTTGGAACCTTAACGCCTGAAAGCTTCTCAAGCTCATCAACAAGCTCGAAATCTCCCTTTGCATCATATGCAGGATCGATAGCAGTAAGTACGCTTCTTGTAAACTTGTACGGACTTGCTGTAGATGCGATAAGAGTCACTGTATCATCACCTGTCTCAGCTGCATACTTGTCATAAACCTTTGAAGCAACTGCGGTATGTGTATCCATAATATAACCATCTTCGTCATATACAAGCTTGATCTGTGAAGCAACCTCTGCCTCTGTAGCGTATCCGCCGTAGAATCTGTCGAGCTTTTCCTTCATATCTGCTGTGATCTCATATTTTCCGGTCTCATTAAGTGACTTCATAAGTGCTGCATTCTTCTCTGCACTGTCTCCTGCAATGTGATAGATAAGTCTCTCAAGGTTGCTTGAGATGAGGATATCCATTGAAGGAGAGCTTGTTAAGATAAAGTCTCTGTTCTTGTCATAGATTCCTGTTGTGAAGAAATCATACAGAACCTTGTTATCATTTGAAGCGCAGATAAACTTATTTACAGGAAGGCACATAAGGCTTGCATAATATGCTGCAAGGATATTTCCGAAGTTACCTGTAGGAACAACGATATTTACCTTATCTCCTGCCTTGATGGTTCCGTCAGCTACAAGTCTTGTGTATGAATATACATAATAAACCATCTGAGGAACAAGACGTCCGATGTTGATAGAGTTTGCAGAAGAGAACTGGAAGCCCTTCTCGTCAAGGTACTCTGCAAGAGCCTTGTCCTGGAACATCTTCTTAACACCTGTCTGTGCATCGTCGAAGTTGCTGGTGATTCCTGCAACAAATGTATTCTTACCCTTCTCAGTTACCATCTGCTTCTCCTGAACAGGGCTTACACCGTTCTTTGGATAGAATACAGCTATCTTTGTTCCCGGAACATCTGCAAAGCCTGCAAGAGCAGCCTTACCTGTATCTCCTGAGGTTGCTGTAAGGATAACTATATCATTCTTGATATTATTCTTTCTTGCTGATGTTGTAAGAAGGTATGGCAGGATTGAAAGTGCCATATCCTTGAAAGCTATAGTCTTTCCGTGGAAAAGCTCGATATAGTGAGCCTTGTGGTGCTTAACAACAGGTGCAATAAGCTTTGTATCGAATTTATCATCGTATGCATTATTGATGCAGTACTTAAGCTCTTCCTCAGTAAAATCTGTGAACATGAGCTTCATAACCTCATAAGCTACCTCCTGATAGCTCTTCTTTGAGAGCTCCTCGAGGCTTTTATCAAGCGCCGGGATAGAATCAGGAACAAAAAGTCCTCCATTTTCTGCAAGGCCCTTAAGTATAGCCTCCGATGCAGTTGCTGTCTCATTAAAATTTCTTGTACTTCTGTATATCATATCAGTTCCCGGTGATGCCTGGCACCACTTCATCCTTTCTTAAAAATCTATTTCTTTGACTTCTTTCCGTTACCCTTGCCGGAATGCTTACCACTGTTCTTACCTGAATTCTTTCCGCTGCCCTTGCCGTCAGACTTTCCATCGCCCTTGCCGCTATGCTTATCGGAATTCTTATCGGTATTCTTGTCAGTACTCTTATCGTTTTTACTCTCTGCTGCCTTTTCAGACTGCTTATCAGAAGACTTATCAGAGGTCTTATCTGTATTTTCAGTCTTTCCTGAGCTCTTATCAGATTTCTTCTCAGAATCCTTATCAGCACTCTTTTCGGAATTCTTATCAGCTTTCTTCTCAGAGTCCTTTTCAGAGCTTTTATCTGTCTTTGTGCTCTTCTCAGCCTTGGCTTTATGCTTATCCTTAGCCTTTGCATGCTTTTCAGCTGTATCCGCAGCAGCTTCTCCGACAGTCTCTCTGGTCGCTGTCTCTGCTGCTCCTGTTCTGCCAAGCAAGGCGATATCCCTCTCCTCGCCCTCTCTGAGAAGTCTTTCTCTCTCCTCCGGAGTGAGCGGAACAAGTACAGGATCGATATACTTGGATTCATAGTATCTGCAAAGTGCCTGATACTCCTCACTGAAGTTATCATTTGCATGACCGTGCATTTCATCAAAGTTACGGTCTTTTCTGGTTCTCTTGATTACATGAAGAGAAATGTTGGATGAATGAGAAGCTATTCTCTCGAACGAATTCAGAAGATCGAAGAGATATACGCCGCCTTCGATACTGCACTGTCCGTTCTGAAGTCTGTCAACATGGTCGGACTTTATGATCTCAACCAGCTTCTTTACCACTTCTGAAAGCGGCTCAACTCTGACGGCTATGCTCATATCATCATCGCAGAAGGATTTAAATGTTGTCTCCAGAGAATATTCAACTGCGGCTATCATGGTATCAACCTCGCGATGGCCTTCAGGTGAGAAATGGAAGCCTCCTTCATTTTTATCCTTTGCAACATAAGCAATACTCATACAGTGATCGCCCATTCTCTCAAAGTCACTTATCGAATTAAGTATCTCTGAAACTACCAGCTTGTCATCTGCGGTTAGTCTCTTTCTATCGATTCTTATAACATATGATGAAAGCGTAGTTTCACATTTATCTATAAAATTTTCATTCTGTTCCAGCTGTGGGAAAAGCTCCGCATCATACGAATATATCAGTTTTGTTGCTGTCTTGTAGTTCCAAAGTATCGCCTCGCCCATCTTGATAATGAGCTTCTTGCACTGCTCGAGAGCGATGGTCGGTGTATTAAGGAGTATATCGTCAAGCTTTGCAAGCTCTCTATCCTGCTCTTTGATTTCCTCCTTGCCCATAACCGCATCAGCAACCTTTACAACCATATCTGTAAGGAACAGAAGGATTATACTTGTTATCACGTTGAACAGAAGGTGGATGGTCGCGATATCACCTCTGTTTACTGTTTTCTCAAAGAATGGTATTCCGACCGTTGCATGGACCAGATATATAACGCCCATTGAAACCACAGCGCCGAAAAGGTTAAAGAAGATATAGCCAAATGATACCTTTCTTGCCTTTCTGTTCGAACCAAGCATACTGATAACTACAGGCATACATTTTCCTACATTTATACCAATGATAAGCGGTATAGAGATAGAATATGTTATAGTACCGGTTGCAGAAAGAGCCTGCAGGATACCTACTGAAGCATTTGAACTCTGGATAACCGCTGTTATAAGGAGTCCTGCAAGGAAACCAAGCAGCGGATTACTGAAGCTTGAGAAAAATGACTGGAACTTTGCAGAGCTTCTGAGTGGTTCAAATACATCCTCCATGAGAGTCATACCATAGAACAGCATTCCAAGGCCTACAATAATTCGTGCGATCTGCTTCGGTTTCTTTTTCTTGCTGAAAAGCATTATGAATGCACCGATTCCTACAAGCATAGGAGCAAATGCAGCAGGTTTAATGAGCTGTAAAAGTATATTGTCTGAGCTTACATCTCCAAGACGGAGGATCTGTGCTGTTACCGTACTTCCGACATTTGAACCGAATACAACCGGAAGTGCCTGTGAAAGCTTCATGATGCCGGCAGTTACAAAACCACTCAGCATGATGGTTACCGCAACGGAGCTCTGAATAACGGCTGTCACTCCTGTTCCGAAGCCCCAGCCTTTAACTCTTCCCGAAGCCTTACTCTTACCTGTAGTAAGCTTCTCAAGTATTCTTTCAAGTCCTGAACCGGCAATCTTTTCAAGAGACGAGCGCATAAGGCTCATGCCGTAGAGGAAAAGTCCGAGACCTCCAAATAATGTTAACACTGACATTATATCCATTTCTGAATAATCCTTTCCTAGTGAAAGCTTTGCTAAAGTGCATAGTCGCATATAGTCTATAATATTATTTCAAGAATTGCAAGAAAAAAAGACATCACCCGCAGGTAATGTCTTTTAATTTTTCTTAGTGATTATTTGATCACATATACTGATACCCATCTTCTGCCCCAGTTAAGAGCATCCTGATGTGATGCGAAGAAAATATCAAGTCTGTGTCCTCCGATCGCACCGCCGACATCTTCAACAACATATTCATGTCCGTTTATAAGAAGTCTGGTTCCGAAAGGAAATACGCTTGTATCTGCAGCAACTGTTCTTCCCTGTGTAGCACGGGTTCCGCTTGCTGTGATACCATCTGTCTTACCGCAGCAGTAAGCACATGCACAATAAGCAGTTGCTTCAAACTCGCCATAGTAAACAGCTTCTCCGGCTGGAGTATCATCAGTAATTACTACATTTGTATCTTCTGTTGTTGTATCAACTACAACTGCGAAGTCCTCATGACTTGCTTCTGTTGAACGTCTAGCCTCTTCAGCCTTGGCCTTTGCCTCAGCTTCCTTACGGATCTCTTCCTGCTTCTCAGCTTCGATC
>ONVE01000053.1 GCA_900321215.1 uncultured Eubacterium sp.
GCCTTGGCCTTTGCCTCAGCTTCCTTACGGATCTCTTCCTGCTTCTCAGCTTCGATCCTCTGAAGAGTCTCTTTGTTCTTCTCATCAGCATCCTTTGCAAGAAGGACTGTCTCATAATTCTTCTCAGTAACCTCTATCTTTGCATACTGATCAGATTCAAACTTAAGTCCTGTCATATCCTCGTAGGAAACCTTGTTTACTGTTGTATCAAATCCTGAAGCCTCAGGCTTTACATCTACAACAGCAAGCATTCTTCCTTCTGAAGGAACATCGCTTGTTTTTGCTGCTGTTATGGAAACTGTACAGATTATTGCAAGTGATGTGATCACTGCAGCACTCTGTAACTTCTTTGAATACTTTTTGACAACCCCTTTAATGTTGTGCTTTGCGGCGAAATCTTTAACATTTCTGACCATCTTTATGTCATCAACATCAAATTTTTTATCAAATTTCATAATAATCTCCTTTTTTAAGCTAATTGTTTAAACAAACTTTTCAAATTTGTTACAAAACAATTAATTTTTTAGGTAAGGCACATTATATTCTTAAAAAAGGAATTGGTCAAGTGTTTCGCCTCATTTTTGTAAATACTGCACAAATATGTATAAGATTATAAACAAATTGCACAAGGCATTTTTCGTAAAGTTTCCGTTAAAAATATGCCGTTTTTTGGTTTTTTGAGGCTGTTTTAAAATTGTTGCGCCGCCGTTTTCGGAGTTTTTTTACTCTATTTATACCTATATATAATAGAAATTTTATTATCTGCAGCCTTCACTTCACACATTGCGCCACTGATGATCGGCATCTGCGGAGGAAGGTGTCCGATATCAAGATCCATGATAACAGGAACTCCGAGTGGAGCTAAAATATCCGTTACAGCATTATACTGATCCACGCCCATCATTTCCTCACCGAAATGAAGAGGCCTGCCGATCAGAAAGCCCTTAACATATTTGAACCATCCGGCTTCCTTCATCTGGAAAAATGCTCTTCTGATACTCATCGGATTCAGATCACAGCTCTCCAGAAACCACACAAATCCGTCATTTTTGTATCTTTCAAGAAAATCAGATGTCTTGTCGAATCTTGTTCCAAGAAGATTGACCAGACAGTCCACACAGCCGCCGAGAAGTCTTCCTTCAAGTAAAACCTCTTCTCCGTCTGCCTCACGGTAAGAAAAACCTGCCGCATTTTTATCGCCATCAGAATTTACATTATTACTTACATTATTATATGGAAGAAACGTCTTCATTTTAAATGGTTCGGTGAGATTATATGCTGCATACGGATGCTCCTCATCCTTAAGGCTCTCCTTCTCCCATTTATCATAATTATGCACTTCACCCGTTCTGCCCGTAAGGAGACTGAAGGCGTCCTTAAGAGACTCTGAAAGCGGCTCCATGCCAAATGAAGGAGCACATGGGCCGTACATTGCTGCTGTATCGGCAAGGATAGTCGAAAGATAAGTAAAATTCGTATTATCCGAATAGCCAAGATACCATTTAGGTCTTGAAGCAGCTATCTTCTCCCAGTCGATATAAGGCAGCACCTCGCACATAAGCTCTCCGCCGCCGCAGCTGATGATGACATCCGCTTCATCGGAAGTATACATATCATTTAATTCTTTTCCGCAAATTTCCGGCTTATTACTGATTCCGAGCCCCGAGCCTTCATAGCAGTTCGGGCCGAGAACCGTGCCGTAGCCCATTTCTCTAAACCTTTTAAGTGCATTATCAAATGCAGATCTGTATGGTTCGATATTACATCCAAATGACGGCGCCGCAAAGCCTATCGTGCCTCCGTCCTTCAGAAATTCCGGATATCTCATGCCAAAACCTCCTACATAAATCTGACTTTAAAGCTGTTTTCTCCGTCCTCGACAGGTATCCTCTTCCTTTCGATATCATTTATATCGATATAGGTTCCGCCATAAATCTCCTGCAAAACCTTCTGGAAAAGCTCAGGCTCGCCCTGAAGCTCCATTTCTACGGATCCGTCATAATTGTTTCTGACCCATCCGGTCATTCCGTACGCTCTCGCCGCGTATTTTGCGGTGTAACGAAAGCCTACGCCCTGGACATTTCCTCTGAAAATAAAATGTTCTCTGACTTTTTCCATATATTATCTATCACACTCTCAGCTTTGTACCCTTATTTCCGGTTCCGCAAAGCTTTATTCTTGAAAACGGCACCTCTCCCAGCATGCTTTCCGTTGAAGCGCCAACCTCTGCTTCTGTAAGTCTGTCATCGTCACTAAGCTTGATAAGCTTAATGCCTCCGGCACCCTTGCCCTGGATCGAGATGTCTGCCGCTTTAACCCTGATAAAGTAGCCCTTCTCTGATCTGGCTGCAACAAAATCATTATCCTCAACAGGTCTGACCATTACAGGCACGTCTCCGGCCTTAACCGCGCCGACCTTCTTCCTTGTGACATCAAACTGCGAGCCCTCTGTTCTCTTGGCACGTCCGTTGTCCGTGACAAACACAAGATTTTTCTGGATTATCTCGCTAAGAGCCGCGATAAATACAACATTTTCATCGGATTCCATTTCACAGAATTCGAATATCTGTATACCCTTATCTGACAGCTTTCCGAAGATGCTGCTTCCCTTTCCGCCGCTCTGCTTCTTGGCCTGCTTCTTCACAAGATCCGAGATCTTGATGATATATGCAAAGCCCTTATCCGAAAATGCGATCAGCCTTTCGTCCGTCATGGTATTTACAGAGAATCTGTAATCCTTCTGGATCTGCTCAACATTCTTATCAAAAACTGCTCTGTCGATGCACTTAAGATAATAAAATCTGTCAAGGAGCACTGAAACCTCAACCGGCTTCTCCTCTGCCTTCTTAACCTTGATCTCTCCGAGGTCAAGTATCTCGGTAAGTCTCGGTTTTGCAAATGCCTTCAGCTCCTCCATGTCGCTTATCATCTGGCGGCGCATTTCGGCCTTTGAGCCGAGGAGTTTACTGTATTTTTTGATAAGTCTCTCGGCTTCGGCAAGCTCCTTTCTGAGAGCCTCTATCTCAAGTCCGATGAGCTTTGAAAGTCTCATCGCAAGGATAGCATCAGTCTGTTTTTCAGTAAAATGAAGCTCTCTCGCATCCGCCTCAGATCCCTTGAATCTGAACTTTATGCCCTCTGTCTCACCGGTCATAAGGCATCTTTTTGCAACTGCAACTGTCTTGGAGCCGCGGAGTATCTCAATGATAAGGTCGATCACATCCACAGCCTCAAGAAGGCCTTCCTTGACCTCTTTTATATCCTCCTGCTCTGCAAGAAGCTTTTTGTATTTCTTATCATAAATCTCAGTTTTGAAATCAGTATAGAGCTTAAGTATCTTCTTAAGTCCCATAACCTGAGGCTTCTTATTGCTGATGCAGTTTATATTTACACTGTAAGTATCCTCAAGGCCTGCCTTTTTATAGAGGATATTAATGATATTATCTATCTCTTCATCAGTCGTGCCCTTTTTAACATCGATCGCAAGGCACTCTCCGTCCTTATCGCCTCTGTCGGCAATATCCACAACCTGCGGAAGTTCGCGGTTTCTGGCAAGTTCGGCAACTGTATTAAGGAACTTCTCGGTTCCTCCTATCATTGTAAATGGAAGCTCCGTCACGCAGATGGATTTTCTTCCGTGGCCGATATCTCTTATCTCAACCTTTCCTCTTACACGAAGCTTTCCGAGACCGGTTTCATATATGGACACGAGATTCTCTCTTGAGGTATTGATGATGCCTCCTGTTGCAAAATCCGGGCCCTTAATGATGTCAACAAGCTCCTCTGTAGTGATATCAGGATTATCGAGGTAGGCGATGGTACCGTCAATCACCTCTCCGAGATTATGTGATGGTATATTTGTAGCCATACCTACAGCGATTCCCATGGATCCGCTGACAAGCAGATTCGGAACCATAAATGGAAGGTATGTCGGCTCGTTCTCTGTTCCGTCAAAGTTCGGGACAAAATCCTCCTTACAGAATTTAAGATCCTTCATACAGGCTTCTTCTGTATATTTTGAAATTCTGGCCTCTGTATAACGCATTGCAGCGGCTCCCGAACCGGAAACATCACCGAAATTCCCATGAGGATCAACCAACGGAACCGGAAGCTTCCAGCTCTGAGCAAGGTTAACAAGTCCTTCATATATTGAACTGTCGCCATGAGGATGATATTTACCCATGGTATCACCGACGATACGGGCACATTTTCTGTGAGGCGTATCAGATGATGTAAGCTCCGAAAGTGAATATAGTATTCTTCTCTGAACCGGTTTCAGACCATCTCTGACGTCAGGAAGAGCTCTTTCTGTTATAACTGACATTGCATAATCGACATAGGACTGGCCCATTTCGGACTCATAGTCGACTGCACTGATTTTCTCTGCCATACTTACTCCTTCATTCTTTCGTTTTTCTAAATCAGTCGGTAAGAGGGAATAATACCCCTCGGTTGTAGCTGAAATACGCCCTCGTGGGTACTATTCCCTTTTAGGTATCAATATTAGCTTCACGACTGTGCTTTTCGATGTAGCTTCGGCGAGGTGCAACGTCATTTCCCATAAGTGTATGGGTTATGGCGGTAGCTTCAGCCATACTGTCTATAGTAACCTGCTTAAGCAAACGGTTATTTACATCCATTGTTGTCTCAAAAAGCTGGTCAGCATCCATTTCACCAAGCCCTTTATAACGCTGTATAGTAAATTTCTTAGTATGAGAAGCACGGTATTTTTCAAGCTCGGCATCGGAATAAAGGTACTTTATGTTCTTGCCCTCACCGACTCTGTAAAGCGGCGGTATTGCTATATAAATGTGTCCTTCATTTATAAGATCCGGATAGAATCTGTAGAAAAATGTAAGGAGCAGGGTTGCAATATGCGCGCCGTCGACGTCGGCATCCGTCATGATGATTATCTTGCTGTAATTAAGCTTCTCTATATCAAAATCATTTCCATAGCCCTGCATGAAGCCGCAGCCGAAAGCATTTATAAGTGCTTTTATCTCTGCATTTTCAAGGACCTTGCTTACAGGAACCTTCTCAACGTTAAGTATCTTTCCTCTGAGCGGAAGGATTGCCTGATATTTACGGTCTCTGGCAGATTTTGCAGAGCCTCCTGCGGAATCACCCTCGACTATGAAAAGCTCGCATTTCGATGCGTCGTTACTCTCCTGACGAACGAGCTTGCCATTTCCCTCAAATGAAAACTTGCTGAGGTTTATCTTGGATTTTTCATTGGCTCTTCTTCTTGAAAGCGCAACAGCTCTGTCGGCAATATCCTTAAGAACCTCATAATTTCTGTCAAAATATACTGTGAGCTGTTCCTTTACGATATCCTCGATAGCCTTACTAACATCTGAATTTGAAAGCTTCGTCTTGGTCTGTCCTTCAAACTGAGGGTCCGGATGTCTTATAGAGATAACGGCTGTCATACCATTTCTGATATCTGCGCCGGAAAGATTTGCATCCTTGTCCTTCAGAAGGCCAAGTTCATTTCTCGCATACTGATTGATTACCTTTGCAAATGCAGACTTAAATCCGGTCACATGCGTACCGCCCTCAGGGTTGGTAATATTATTTGTGAAGCCGATGATGTTCTCATCACCGTCCTCTGTCATTACAAATACGATATCTGCGGAGATTCCGTCCTTCTCTCCCGATATTCCGATGACCGGTGAGGTATGTGTAAGTCCCTCAGATACATCCTCAACAAATGCAGAAAGTCCGCCCGGCTGGTGGAACACCTCCGGTTCCTCTCCATCCCTTTTATTATGGAAGGTAATGGTAAGATTCGGATTAAGATATGCAGTTTCCTTGATTCTCTGCTTTATAGCGCTGCATTTGAATTTAGTAGTTTCAAATATAGTATCATCCGGATAAAGCGTTACCGTAGTACCGGTTCTCTTCCTTGTAAGCTTCTCCTTCGGAAGCTCGCCGTCAACAAGCTCGGTCGTAGGACTTCCGTAAGCATATGTATCATGATAAACATATCCGTTTCTGTAAACGTCAACTATCAGCTTCTTGCTGAGCGCATTTACAACGGCAGAACCAACTCCGTGGAGACCGCCGCTTATCTTATATGTACTGCTGTTAAATTTTCCGCCCGCATGGAGCACTGTATATACAACTCTTTCAGCCGGCTGCTTCTCAGTCGGATGCATATCAACCGGAACTCCTCGTCCGTCATCCGAAACAGTAGCAGAACCGTCTTCATTTACTACAACCTCGATATTATTGCAGTAGCCGGCAAGGTGTTCATCCACCGAGTTGTCGATGATCTCCTGAACCAGATGGTTAAGACCGCTTCGGCCGGTATTGCCGATATACATACCCGGACGAAGTCTGACAGGTTCAAGACCTTTCAAAACCTTTATCTTTTCTGCATTATATGCCATTTCCCAAAGCACCTCATTTCTTACCCTCTAATACCCGCATGACTGACGTCTCTGATCCGTCCGCCTCTGCAGAGCATTCATTTATCCGGCTGTTCCTGCCGGTCCCCGGGCAAATTCTTATTCAGTATATCCGATTTAACCTGATAAAATCAATATGCTTTTTCCCTTGTTGTCCAAAGCTCTGATCACTCAAGCTCCTCGTTATATGCCGCTCTGATTCCCCCGACATATTTAGGACGATATCTTGCAGCGATTATAGTTGCGTCTCCGATAGTTTTATTATCGAGCCTGAGAGGCACAGCCACAGGATGAATATGCATTCCGATAAGTACTCCGCCTATATCCATTCCGGCAGAAGCCTTCATTTTGATATTTTCAACCAGAACCGGCTCTTTCAGATTATTATAATGAGTCACCGCAAATGCGCCGCCCGCATGATACTGCGGCACTGCATTTACCTGCTCAAGATCGTACTTTTCGGCAACACTTCTCTCCAGCACAAGTGCTCTATTGAGATGCTCGCAGCACTGAACGGCAAGATCTACTCCTTTCTCCTTAAGAAATGGAGCTATCACACTGTAAACCGCTTCTGCAGCATCTGCGCTTGAAGAGCTGCCCATATGCTTTCCAATGATCTCACTTGACGAGCAGCCGATCACAAAAAGCTGTCCTTCCTTTATCTTTGATTTGTCGTAAATCTCACTTATAACCCTTGCAGCATCATTTTTTATATTTTCAATATCTGATGCAGCAAGATCCTTCAGATCATCAACTCTTTCTATCATTTAGAACTACCTCTTTTCATATATAATAAAGGTTAATACCAAAAATTACGTATTTTTCTCCACACCGGTCTATTCTATCATAAAATGCCGCAAGCGTCAGCATTCTGCTTAATAGATTTTTAAATGTTTTCACTCTACCCCGTCACGCGATATTATGATACTATATTAATTACAGATTTTAACAGATTTCATAAGAAAGAGGGTAAAAATGAACGAACAAATGTCTTTTGATGAAATGAATCTCCTCCGGAGAAAATGCTTTTTCATGTATCTATCCGGCGGTGCAGTCATCGCATTTTCCATACTTCTTGCTGTATTTACAATGACCATGGTCTTCTGCATTCTGGGAATACTTGCCGGAGTCATCATAATCGTTATTGCATCGAAGAAGAAAAAAGAATTCAATAAATATTATAAAAACAACATTGTAAAAAGGCTCCTTGAGCAGCATTTTCAAAATGTCGACTATAGATGGGAGGAAGGCTTCTCATCTCAGTTTGTTTACAGTATGAACCTTATATCAAGGGGAAATGTTTACCATTCCGAGGACTATTTAAGAGCGAAGTACAAGGGCATTAACTTCTCGCAGGCTGATGTTACTATAGAAGAAGAGACAACGGACAGCGAAGGCAATACCAGCACGACCACTTATTTTAAAGGTCGTATCATTGCTATCGAATATCCTAAGGAAACCTCCTATGTACGTCTTACCTCCAAAAAGTTCCATTTTGCTCAGGGACTCAGGAAGAGAGACTACCCCGAGGTTGACACCGAAAACGTTTCCTTCAACAAAGCCTTCAAGATCGTTGCCGAAAGCCCTGTTGATGCCTTCTATCTCCTGACGCCGCCTATGATGGAAAAGCTCCAGTATATTATCAGCCGCTACGGAAACCTCGGTCTCTGCTGCTATAATCATATGCTCTACATGGCTATCAATACCAAAAGAAATGCCTTTGACACCGGCGTTGGAATAAATATGGATTACAACAAAGAGATGACAAATCTTACCGAGGACATCGCACTTATCGAAAACCTGATAGATATAATCTACAGCCAGTCTGCGAATTAA
>ONVE01000233.1 GCA_900321215.1 uncultured Eubacterium sp.
CGTGAATTCTATATTCGTCTTGCTATTAAGGAACGCTATACAAAAAGGCAACTGGAGCGTCAGATGGACAGCGGATATTATGAGCGGTATATGCTTTCAAAGGAAAAGGTATTGCCTGAAAAAGTTCAGGCTGAGATTAATCCTTTTTTGGATTCCTATGTAATAGAGTTTTTGGATTTGCCAACTGGCTTCCTTGAGAAAGATCTTCGTAAAGGCCTAATAGCCGGAATGAAGCAGTTCATGCTTGAAATAGGCAAGGATTTTACGTTTATTGATGAAGAATATGCCATAAACGTTGGTGGCGAGGATTTTAGAATCGATCTTCTGTTTTATCACAGAACGTTACGCTGTCTTGTGGCTATGGAACTTAAAACCGGCAAATTTAAACCGGAATATGTATCAAAGATGGACTTCTATTTGGAAGGACTTGACAGACAGGTGAAGAAGCCTGATGAAAATCCTAGTGTTGGCTTAATTCTCTGTGCATCAAAGAATGATGAGGTGGTCGAGTATGCAATGAGCCGTACCATGTCTCCGATGATGGTATCGCAATACCAGTTACAGTTGCCGGATAAGGAAGTGCTGAGAAAGAAACTGCAGGAATTAGCAAATATTCCGCAGATTGAAGATAAGGAGTAACTTTAACATGAACATCTAGATAAAGAAAAGGCAATTGAATATATAGATGAGTTTTATGATTATGGATCAGAAATAAATGGAAGCGGAGCGCTTGACCGTTTTTTAAAAGAATCCACATATGAAAAGTGGTTGGATAAACTTGTTGGAGCTATGGATATAGCTAATCTGCAAGAAACGAAGGTGCCTGGTCTGACATATTTCTATGTTAGAGAAAAAGATGACAGAATTATCGGAATGATCAACATTCGTCTTGCTCTAAATGATTTTCTACGTAAAGAAGGTGGTCATATCGGTTATTCTGTGAGACCGACCGAAAGAAGAAATGGCTATGGAACAGATATGTTCACTGAAGGCCTCAAAGTATGCAACAAAATAGGGATTCGGGAAGTGTTGCAGATGTATGTAATAAAACATGAGAACTGATGGGGGAATAATGCTTTTATATCACTATTTTGACAAGAAAACAGGGCCTTTCAAAAATTTGTCCGACCTTAGCGAAGCGGACGCCAATAGAGTGCTTTTGACTATTAAATCTGATAAGCCTGAAACTATGTGTGCAAAAAGACAAGATAGTTATATCGCTGACAGGAGACGTTTTGAAAATATATTAAGAACAGAATTTCTGCTTAAGGGTGGAAAGATTGAGCGAGAAGTGCCTCATTACTTGGTGGTTGGCGAATGCCCGTGGTTAAATAGCTGGTTTGAAGACTGTGAGTATATAGTTATTGATACAGATGATTTGGATTTAAGCACTGTATCTTTTACTTATGGTGATTCGCATCCTACATTCAGTGATAAGGTAAATGATGGAAAAGAATACAGGAAGAAAATCTACACGTATAATGAAATTATCGAAATAATCAAAAAGTATGGCCTCCCACAGGACTGGAATCCTGATGGGAAATACGGCCCGGAACGTTACGTTGAGGCTCATGTGTGGAGCGATAGAGGGATACTTAAGAGATAATAAGATTATAAGCTGTCATAGTGACGGCCTCTATGCTTTTGGTGAATTACAAATTCATATAAAAAAGCATTTCAACAGTTCGATTGCCCATTAGGTGTTATATTGTGTTACGGTGGAATCTTTCCCTTGTTTTTTCCCTTATCAGCGCTCGTAAAGTGCTATGGGATGATATAACACAAGGGAAATCTTATTTGTACTCGTTCTTATTCTCGTCTTTATTTGTGTTCTTATTCTTTCTCCTGAGCTTGATCTCTTTACTAAGCACACTTTCCTGCTCCTCTAAAACAGGATTCAGCATATATTTATCAGAAGGAACATTTTTCTCGGCAAGCTTTTTGGTAACGTGCTCGCGGAAGAGTGCATATAAAACCGAAGCGACCGGGATGAGCATCAGCATGCCCGGAAGTCCGAAGAGTGAACCGCCAACGGTAACTGACATCAGCACCCACATACCCGGAAGTCCTACGGAGCTTCCTACGATGTGAGGATATACGAGGTTTGCATCCACCTGCTGAAGTATTGTGAAAATTATCGCAAAGATGAGCGCCTTGATCGGTGAAACAAGGAGTATCAGCAGTGTTCCTATACCGAGGCCGATGAAGGCGCCGAGGATAGGGATGAGTGCGAGTACCATTATCATTACGCCGAGCAGGAGCACATAAGGCATTCCGGCGATGGACATAACGATGATGAATTCGCAGCCAAGCATAAATGCATCCAGACACTGTCCGGAGATAAAGTTGCTGAAGGTTCTGTTGGCAAGCCTTACTATATGAAGGAACTTTTCGGCTTTATCTATAGGAAGGAAGCTGTAAACGATCTGTCTTCCCTGTCTGCTGAGTCTTTCCTTTCCGCTGAGAAGATACAGCGAGAAGATAAAACTGATAAGAAATGAAGTAACACTTGATACAACGCCGGTGATGAGGCCGAATCCATTTGAAATGATGGAACCGCCCTGCTCGGAAAGATAATTAAGGGCAGGAGTTAAGGCCTTCTCCCAGTTTTTACTATATTCCTGAATCTTTTCCGCAACCTTTGGATATTTTGCAGTTGCATTTACAAGCCATTTTGAAAGCTTTTCTATTCCCTCCGGAATCTGCTGAGCAAGAAGTACGATCGTTTTTGAGATCTCAGGAACGATCAGGAGTATGATAAGTACAACTATTACAATGGCAAGAAAAATGACGATGAACATGGACAGTGCTCTTCGGCGGCCGGCCCATTTCTCAGTCTGATATTTTTCCTTCTTGAAGAGGTGCTTCTCAAGCGTGGTGATCGGTACATTTAATATGAAGGCAATCGCCGCTCCGAGAATAAACGGAGAGAAGATGCCTATGGTCGATTCAATCACTCCGGCGACATCTGAGATGTTGCTGAGAAGAAGATATAATATTATCAGTACGGCGCCGATGAAGATGCGCTTCCTGACGGTTTCATTTTTCCAGTATTCTTTCATTTATAATAAACTTCCTTTCCGGCGCTGCTGTATGACATACGGATTGCTCCGTTTCTGCGAAACTCCCGCAATCCTGAAAACACTCGGAAACCGCAATTTTTCTACGAAAAATGCTAATTCCTCGTGTTTTGGCGTGTCAAAAATACAAAAGCTTTTCCTGCAAGCAGGAAAGCATTTGTATTTTGACACTTATGTCATATTTTAGTTTACATCACTTTAAATTGCAAGAATTTATGTGCATTTATGTTTGGGGCGGGAAAATATTAAAAAAAATTAATAAATTACTTTTCTTTTCACATTTTTAACACATATTATTGGTAGAGTATCATGCGTAACGTTTTTTTAGGGAAAAAATGAAATTTGTAGGAGGGCAAAATGTTATCGAAGTTTAGTGTTAAGAGACCGTATACCGTTTTGGTTGGAGTGGTCCTTGTCATCGTTCTCGGCGTTGTTGCGCTTATGAGCATGACGGCCGATCTTCTGCCGAACATGACATTTCCGTATGCGGTTATTGTGACAACAGATATTGGCGCCAGCCCTGAGGCGGTAGAATCAGAGGTTACGGCCCC
>ONVE01000063.1 GCA_900321215.1 uncultured Eubacterium sp.
CAGAAGCGTGGACTGCATGCTTTGCAGGGTAAAAAACACTCAGGGAGGAAGAAACTTGATAGATAAGATTACAGAGGTTCTGAATAAGATTGATGATGTGATGTATTATCCGATACTCATGGTGGTTATGATAATAGCCGGAGTATATTTTACAACCCTTACAAAGGGAGTACAGATAAGGCTTTTCGGAGAGTCATGCAGACTCATTATGGAGAAGTCAGATGATAAGAAGAAGGTGTCTTCATTTCAGGCACTTATGGTATCTACAGCTTCAAGAGTAGGAACCGGTAATATCATAGGAGTTTCAACTGCTATATGTCTCGGCGGACCGGGTGCATGCTTCTGGATGTGGATCATGTGTATAGTCGGAGCGGCTTCAGCATTTATGGAGAGTACGCTCGCTCAGATATATAAGAGAAAGGATAAGGACGGCGGATGCTACGGAGGACCGGCTTATTATATAGAGAAGGCTCTTCATGCAAGATGGCTTGCAATAATTTTCTGTATATTTCTTATAGCAACCTATGCTGTAGGATTTAATCTGCTTTGTTCATATAACCTGCAGTCTACATTTGTTACATATTCATTTTACGATAAGAACGTAACTCCTTATATCATCGGCGGCATCCTGGCTGCACTTGTAGGCTACTGCCTGCTTGGCGGCGGCAAGAGAATAGTAAAGCTTACCAGCCTTGTTGTTCCAATTATGGGCGTTTCATATGTTATTATCTCGCTTATAGTTATAGCATTTAATATTAAAAATGTGCCTTCAATGTTTGGAGAGATCTTCAGGGACGCCTTTGATTTTAAGTCGATAATGGGCGGAGTTGCGGGTTCATGTATGATATTCGGTATCAAGAGAGGACTTTATTCAAATGAAGCCGGCGTCGGTTCCGCACCGAATGCTTCAGCATCGGCAAATGTAAGCCATCCTGTAAAGCAGGGACTTGTACAGACACTGTCTGTTTATATCGACACCCTGCTCCTTTGTACAGCGACAGCACTTATGTGCCTTTCAAGCGGCGTAGAGCATAACGCCGAAGTAAATGGAGCGCCTTACGTTCAGAATGCTATTTCAACGGTTTTCGGAAGCGCAGGCCCTACATTTATCACTGTTGCAATGATACTTTTCGCATTCACAACTCTTCTCGGTAATCTGTATTATGTGGATAATGCGATCATTTTCCTTAATAAGAACAGAGAACCTTCCAAAAAGATCAGAGTCATCATCAAGCTTGTATGCGTTGGCGTGATCTTCCTTGGAGCTATCATTTCCATGGATGCTGCGTGGGCTATGGCAGATATAACTATGGGTGGAATGACACTTATCAACCTTCCGGCGTGCATGATACTCGGAAAGGTTGCGATAGATGCGCTGAGAGATTATGAGAAGCAGAAGAAGGAGAACAAGAATCCGGTATTTCTGGCGAAGAATATTGGACTTAATGAGGATGAGCTTGATTTCTGGAAATGATGAAACTATAATCCGGTATAGTTACCGGTAAGGATATTTTGAACCGTTATACCGGCTGAAAGAGGGTAAATTAAAGATATGGATAATATTTTTGATAAGGAAAAGTCAAGAGAAGAACGTCTTGACGATGCATTGAATATAAGAACCGCAAATGATCTTGAGGAGATAAAGGCGCTTGAGAATCATACATATGAAGGAACAGACTATGTTACGCTTGACATCATCATCGATATGCTTGAGCTTGGAGAAAATGATGTGCTGGTCGATCTTGGCTGCGGTCTTGGTAAGGTTATATATTATGTTAACCATAAGGTTGGCTGCAGGACGGTCGGAGTTGAAGGCGATGAGAGAATATTCAAGCTTCTTTCCGAAAATCATGATAATTACAATAAAAAGTCAGGGCTTTCATCCTCTTCAGGCGGAAATGTACTTGTTCTCGGAAATACAAGCGCTCCTGTAAAGATAGTACAGAGCAGGGTTGAGGATCTGATAAGTATATCGGAGGATATCCTTGATAACTGCAGACTGGCAAATGACGGCTCATTATATTTTTATTTCTTCAATCCGTTTCCTGTGGACGTACTGAAGGCATTTATCGAGAGAGTGATCGAAGAGGCGGGCGAACATCATTTTGGAAGTAAGAAGATAGGCTTTGTGTTCTATTATCTATCTCCGGAGTATCAGATGGCTCTTCGTGAGTTTCCGCTTAAGCTCGAGCAGATCACGAGAATGAACGATTATTATAAGGATGAGTTTGAGAAGTGCTGCATTTACAGCCTTATATAGCTTATTGATAAAACTCCCGGGAGATATTTTTAGAAATGAAGAACAGAAAGAGAACTGTATTCCTTTTTTCACTGTTTCTTGTGCTTGCTGCATGCTTTATGCTGAAGCAGACAGATAAAAAGGAAGAGGAAGACAGCAGTAAGGAAGTAAAGATTGCAAGACAAAATACAGAAGTATCGGAAGATGAAAAGATCACTATAGATTATAATGATGTATTTTTAAGCGATACCTCTGAGGAAGTCATAGATACAAAAGATGATAATACTTATGAGAGTTTTTCAATCTCAAAGGTTCCGGCGTATTCAGGTCTTACATATTGTACTATAAATGATAATGTTCCTTTCTTTACGGAGGAAGAGCTGAGGCAGGAGGCATTTGAGGATTACAGCAGTCTTGACAAGCTTGGCAGGACCGGGAGAGCGTATGCCATGCTCGACAGAAGCATGATGCCTACTGAGGAAAGAGGAGAGATAGGAAATATAAAGCCGAGCGGATGGCATACTGTAAAGTATGACAATCTGATAGCTGACAGATATCTTTACAACAGATGTCATCTTATCGCATACCAGCTTACCGGTAAAAATGCTGTTCCGGAGAATCTTATCACCGGCACAAGGTTTTTCAATACAGAGGGTATGCAGAGCTTTGAATCACAGGTGGCTGATTATATCAATTCGACAGGGAACAGAGTGCTTTACAGAGTGACTCCTGTATATAAGGAAAATGATCTTGTGGCAACCGGAGTGCTTATGGAGGCTCTTTCGATTGATAATGATCTCTACCTTCTTCTGGATAATCTTGATAAATATTCGGAAGAATATGAGAATATGCGTAAGAAGACAGAGCCTGGCGAAACCGGAGAGGAAGCCGGTGACGGTTCCGGAGCTGCTGAAGAAGTTACCTCGGAAGCAAAGACTCCATCAAATGAGGCCGTTGATGAGTATATCGATAATTATGACAAGCAGGCTAAATATCTTGAGATCATAAAGAAGCAGGCAATATGTTTTTCAGTATTTGTATATAATGTTCAGCCGGGCATAGTCATCGATTACGCAACAGGCGACAGCCATCTTGAGGAATCAGATATTATCAGCAAGGTTGATCCGTCCTGCGATTATATCATTAATAAGAAGACCATGAAGTTCCATCTTCCAAGCTGCGACAGCGTTAAGGATATAAGTGATAAGAACAAATGGTATTTTACAGGGGAAAGACAGAAGCTTATCGATGAAGGATATACGCCTTGCAAGAATTGCAATCCGTAGTATTCAGCTTCTTTTGGGTAGGAGAATATCGATAAGTAATCTTTGAAAAAGGATTTTGAAAAGAAGATTTTGAAAAGAGAAGAATTGTTACTTTTAAAGAATTTAACAGGAGGGGGAGTTACGTATGAAATTCATACATTTATCAGATCTTCATTTGGGCAAGAGAGTTTTAGAGTTTTCCATGATAGAAGATCAGGAGTATATCTTAAAAGAAATACTGACAATAATAAATAATGAAAAGCCGGACGGAGTTTTGATAGCCGGCGATGTATATGATAAATCGGTGCCTTCAGAGGACGCAATGTGCTTATGGGATAGTTTCCTCATAAGCCTTGCCCAGAAGAAGGTGCCTGTTTTTGCTATAAGCGGCAATCATGATTCGGCGATCAGATTTGCAGATCACGGGGAGCTTGTGGATAGCGCGGGAATTCATTTGTCTCCGGCATATGATGGAAAGGTGAAAAAATTCACTATGGAGGATAGCTTCGGACCTCTTAATATCTTTCTGCTGCCATTTATCAAGCCCGCTGCAGTAAGAAGTATATACCCGGATGAAGAGATAAAGGATTATACTGACGCCTGCCGCGTGGCAGTAGAGAAGATGCAGGTTGATCCAAAGGAAAGAAATGTTATCGTTGCCCATCAGTTTGTAACTGGTGCTGCCAGATGTGATTCTGAGGAGGTTGTTGTTGGCGGTATCGATAATGTTGACGCATCTGTCTTTGATGATTTTGATTATGTCGCACTCGGACATATCCATGGAAAGCAGAGCATCGGAAGAGCTGCTGTAAGATACTGCGGAACGCCGCTTAAGTATTCATTTTCGGAGAAGGATCATAAGAAATCTGTCACTGTGATAGATTTTGGCGAGAAGGGCAAGGTCGATATCAGCGAGATACCGCTTGTTCCAAGGCATGATCTTAGAGAGATACGCGGTACATTTAACGAACTGACTCTCAAAGAGAATTACGAGAATACAGACCGTGATGATTATATCCATGCGGTACTTACTGATGAAAATGATGTTATAGATGCTGTGGGTAAGCTTAGAGTTATATATCCGAATCTGATGAAGCTGAGTTATGATAACAAGCGAACAGCGATGCAGCAGGAGATAAATGAGGCTGTTGATGTAGAGAAAAGGTCTCCGGCCGAGCTTTTTGATGAGTTCTATGAAAAACAGAACAATCAGAAAATGTCGGATGAGCAGAGAGCTTTTGTTGAAGATTGTATCGGATCTATCTGGGAGGTGTAAGAATTGAGACCTATTAAGATTACAATGTCTGCCTTTGGGCCGTATGCCGGAAGGACAGAGATAGATATGAATAAGCTGGGTGAAAATGGTTTATACCTTATAACGGGCGATACAGGTGCCGGTAAGACGACTATCTTCGATGCAATCTGTTATGCACTGTTCGGAGAGCCGAGTGGAAATAACAGAGATATAAATATGTTCAGGTCAAAATACGCCCTGCCGGAAACTCCGACTGAGGTAGAACTGCATTTCATTCATGCTGGAAAGACCTACAGGGTAAAGCGTAATCCTGAATATATGAGACCTGCTAAAAAAGGCGATGGATTTACAAAGCAGGTTGCAGATGCTGAGTTTGAAAAGCCGGACGGAAGCGTCATAACCAGGATAAAGGATGTAAACAGCGCAATTCAGGAGCTGCTTGGACTCAGCAGGGAGCAGTTCTCTCAGATATCAATGCTTGCGCAGGGAGATTTTCTGAAGCTTCTTCTTGCGGATACAAAGACAAGAATAGAAATATTCAGAGAGCTTTTTAATACTAAGAAATATCAGACTCTTCAGTTTAGACTTGAGGATAAAAGGAAAGAGATTGACGGTCAGGTAAGAGATGAGAAGAAAAGCGTTAAGCAGTTTATAGATGGCATAATGACAGAAGAGGATGATGTCCTTTCAATAGATGCAAAGAAAGCAAAGGAAGAAAAGCTTACCACAGATGAAGTGCTGGAGCTTCTCGAAAAGCTGATCGTTCAGGATGAAAGCAGCAGATCCGTTGTTGAGGCAAAGCTTGGTGCTGTAAATGATAAGCTGGAGGCTGTAAATAAAAATATCGGTGCAGCTGAGAGTCTTAACAAGGCTAAGATAGAAAAGGAAAAGGCTGAAGAGAACCTTATTACAGAAAAACCAAGACTTGAAGAAGCTGAAGAGGCGGTAAAAAGAGCGGAAGATGCATTAAAAGATAAGGCTGATATAGATAAGTCTGTCGGACTTCTTGAAAATGAGTTAAAGAAATACAGTGAAGCTGAAGCGCTTGCTGATGATATTAAAAAGCTTGGAGACATGGTTGATAGAAAGACCGAACAGTTAAAAGGCAATGAGAAAAAGAAGACTGAGCTTATCTCCGGAAAGGATGCTCTCAGTGAAGAATTAGAGAAGATCAAGGATTCCGGAGTAGAACTTGAAAAGCTTGGAAATGAGAGAAAAAATCTTAGAGCAGAGATTGAGCTTATAAAGGGCTTTTTTGATGAGCTGGTCATTTATAAAAGATATGAGGGAGAGCTTAAGAAGGCTCAGCAGAAGTATATTTCTGATGATAAAAACTTTAATGAGCAGAACGAGCTTTATGAAGCATGCGAGCAGCGCTTTAGAGACGGTCAGGCAGGAATTCTTGCTGAGAAGCTTATAGAGGGACAGCCTTGCCCTGTGTGCGGTTCGACAACGCATCCTGATAAGGCTCATTTAACTGTGGATATTCCTTCGGAAGAAGCGCTGAAGAAGGAAAAGCAGAAGGTAGAGGCGTTAAGACAGCTGAGGGATAGAAGTGCTAAAGAAGCTGGTGAGATAAAAACTGCAGTTGATTTGAAGAAGGCCGCTCTTATCAAAAATGTTTCCGAAAAGCTTGGGGAGACAGAGATAGAAGGAGTGGAAAAGGCTATTTCCGAGGCAAAGAGTAAGAATACCTTAAGACTTAATGAGTTGGATGAGAAGATAAGGCTTGAAGAGAAGAATCTTGCGCGTAAGCAGGATCTGGAGAAGCTTATTCCGGAATATGAGAAAAAGATAAATGAACTTTCAAATGAGTCAAGCGAATTAAACAGTACTCTTGCTTCTGATAATACGTCTAAGGCTGAAAAAGAAAAACAGCTTTCCGGTATACGTGAAGGACTGAAGTTTCAGGATAAAAAGTCAGCTGAAGCAGAACTGCTTAGGTTAAGGAAAAAGTCGGCAGATCTCGAGGAAGGCTGTACAAAGGCAAGAAAGGCATACGAAAAAGAGAAGGAAAGAGTTGGAGAGCTTACTTCAAGGATAAGTACTCTGAAGGAGCAGATTGAAAAGTCGGCTGCTGTTGATCTAAAAGAAGAAACAGATAAGAAGGAAGCTTATTCTGCCGAAAGAGCCGGATATATAAAACGGCTGGGAGAGATAGAAACAAGGATCACTACAAATATAAAGATCAGAGATAGTATCAGGGTAAAGGCCGGAAAGATATCAGATACTGAGAAAAAGCTGCAGTGGATAACCGCGCTTGCAAATACAGCTAACGGTAAGATTACCGGTAAGGAAAAGATAATGCTTGAAACATATATCCAGACCACGTATTTTGACAGGATCATCCGCAGGGCAAATCTCAGGCTGTTTACTATGTCAAATGGTCAGTATGAGCTTATAAGACTTAAGGAAGCCGAGAACAATAAAGGACAGAGCGGCCTTGAGCTGGGCGTTATCGACCATTACAATGGTTCGGAGAGAAGCGTTAAGACACTTTCGGGTGGAGAGTCATTTCTTGCATCACTTTCTCTTGCGCTTGGTCTTTCTGATGAAGTGCAGGCTTCAGCAGGTGGAATCAGAGTAGAGACGTTGTTTGTTGATGAAGGCTTTGGTTCTCTTGATTCAGATACGCTTGATATGGCTTATAAGGCACTTGCAAATCTTACTGAAGGTAATAAGCTTGTCGGAATAATCTCGCATGTAGCAGAGCTTAAAAGTAAGATCGATAAGCAGGTTGTAGTAACTAAAGAAAAGACCGGAGGAAGCAGAGTAGAGATAGTCTGCTAGAAGAATATAATATAAAAATATTGAAATGATCCTGGTATAAGAAACGTATTGTAAATAATATAAATAATAAAAAAACAGGTCCGTATGGATCCTGAAGATGTAGAGAAATACAGTCTTCAGGATTCACTCGGACCTGTTTTTTTTGATTAAAACGTAACTTATGAATTAATATCAGTCATATTAATTACAAGAATTATAGACCGTTTAACAGCAGTTTACATACCAACTGTCTCAAGGATCTCCTTGCAGATCTCATCAAGGGACTTGCCGTTTACATCAATCGTAATATCGGCAGCGGCTGTATAACGAGGCTGGCGAGCCTGCATAAGTTCGGAAATATAAGGAATATTCATATTTCCGTTAAGGAGCGGTCTGTCATTTGTATCCTTAACACGGTTATAGATTGTTTCAGGAGTAGCTGAGAGAAGGATGATCTTTCCGCTTTTCTTCATCAGTTCTACATTTTCAGGACGAAGGATAGCACCGCCGCCGCAGGAAACAGCCTTGCGGCTTTCCTCTGAAATCTGTGAGAGAAGCTTTGTCTCAAGATCTCTGAAATACTGCTCGCCCTTGGTAGCGAAGATATCATTTATAGACATCCTTTCAGAGTCAACTATTGAAGCATCCATTTCGATAACTTCCATGCCGGTAAGCTCATGAAGCCTTCCGCAGACAGCACTCTTGCCTGAACCCATAAATCCAATAAAAAATAAATTATTCATATATTTATACCTCTTTTAGCTGAAGAACAGTTCCTTTATAACGTCTGTCGGCATTTCATGACCTGTCCAGATCTTAAAGCTCTCTGCGCCCTGGAAGAGCAGCATATACATTCCGTTGAAGGTCTGGCAGCCGGCTTCTCTTGAAAGTCTGAGAAGCTTGGTTTCCTGAGGCTCATATATTACGTCTGATACGACGAGTGAAGGTCTGAAGATAGAAGTATCCTTAAACATTTCGTCCTTGATGATACATCCGTCAACCTTTGGAGCCATTCCGACTGAGGTTCCGTTTACGAGGATATCTGCATCAGCGATAGCTTCTTTAAAAAGGGCTTCATTTGAAAAATCATTCAGATATACCTTGCAGCATGTTCTTTCGTTAAGCTGGCTTACGATCTTCTCAGCTCTTGAGTAGAATTGATCACGGATACTGAAGACCTTTATCTCGGCAACATTATCAAGGGCTGCCTGAACGAGGATAGCGCTTGCAACTCCACCTGCTCCAAGAAGAACCATTTTCTTTCCGGTAAGATCATGACCGGCATCCTTAGCTGCACGCATAAAGCCGATACCATCTGTTGTATAGCCGGTGAAGACGCCGTTGTCATTTACAACTGTATTTACTGCGCCTGAGATCTCTGAGCCGATATCAAGCTTGTCGCAAAGCTCGCACATAAGATTTTTGTTCGGCATGGTAAGATTGAAGCCGCGGGCTCCGATGGTACGAAGTCCTTCGATGGCTGTCTTAAGATTGGTTGTATCAACCTCAAAGCAGAGATATCTGTAATCGAGGTCAAGAAGCTCAAATGCTTTATTATGCATAAGAGGAGATTTGCTGTGTTTAACCGGGCTTCCAAGGAGACCGGTGAGAACTGTAGTTCCTGTGATTCCTTTCATTTTAAACCTTTCTATACATATATTACTTTTAACTTTTTAGTTTCAAAAAAACTATGCTGATTATAGCATCCTGAAAAGGCTCTTTCAATAAATTAATTTATGCCTTTTCACGTTCTTTTTCGGTGGAAAAACGCCTTATAATATATTTTGGTTGGAAAAATACTCTGATTCGTGGTAAGATAGTGAATTGGATAGTGGTCACTTACCATAGCAGATAAAGCTTATGGATATGATCAATAATATATTGCGAGGTCGTGAAATGTCACCAAGAGTGATACTTGCATCGCAGTCTCCGAGAAGACAGGAGCTGCTGAAGCATATATATAAGGTTTTTGAGATAGTTCCTTCATTTGCGGATGAGGATATAGATGAGAAGGATCCGGGGCTTTATGTCGAGAAGCTCTCAAGACTTAAGGCGAGAGAGGTATATGACAGAGTGCAGGATGAAGAGGATATGGTTCCGGAGGTTACCGGAATGAAGAGGCTTTCAAAGCTCTTTAAGAGCAGCGGAGCAGCTGCTACAGATGATCTTCTGGTTATCGGAGCGGATACTATAGTTGTCCGTGACGGAGAGATACTGGGAAAGCCGAAGGATGAAGAGGATGCATTTAACATTCTTAAAAGCCTTCAGGGACGCAGTCATGAGGTGTACACCGGTGTGACGCTTCTTCATACTTCCTGGGAGAAGACATTTCATGAAAAGACTGTAGTAAATATCGCATCTATGACCGATGAAGAGATCAAGAAGTATATCGCGACCGGGGACCCGATGGATAAGGCCGGGGCATACGGTATTCAGACGCTTTTTACTAAATTTGTCACCGGAATAGAGGGTGATTACAATAATGTTGTAGGACTTCCTGTAGCGGCAATCTACAGGGAAGTTAAGGAAATGAATTTATAAGCTATCGTTACGTGAGGAATGCAGGATGTCAGATATGCTGGAACGAACAAAATACCTTCTGGGAGAAGCCGGAGTGGAGCGGCTTATGTCGAAGAAGGTTGCTATATTCGGTGTGGGAGGAGTCGGAGGATATACGGCCGAAGCGCTTGCGAGAAGCGGCGTTGGTGAGATAACTCTCATAGATAAGGACACTGTTTCAGAGTCAAATATCAACCGGCAGATCGTTGCGCTTCACAGCACTGTAGGAAGCTATAAGGTCGATGTGATGGCCGCAAGAATGAAGGATATTAATCCGGACATTAAGGTAAATGCCCTTAAAATGTTCTTCCTTCCTGAGAACAGTGACGAGATTGATTTTAACAGCTTTGACTATATAGTTGATGCTGTTGATACGGTAACCGCCAAGATCGAGATCATCGTGAAGGCTAAAAAAGCAGGTGTTCCGGTTATCAGCTCCATGGGAGCCGGCAATAAACTGGATCCTACTAAATTTACGGTTACTGATATATATAAAACAGAAATGTGTCCGCTTGCAAGAGTGATGAGACGTGAGATGAAGAAGAGGAATGTGGAGAGCCTCAAGGTTGTTTATAGCACGGAACAGGCACTCAGTCCGGTTTATCCGGAAGGGTTATTAAAAGAAACGGACGGAAAGAGAGTAAAGCTGCCGCCGGGAAGCATAGCATTTGTTCCTTCTGTGGCAGGGCTTATAGTAGCGGGAGAGGTGATTAAAGATCTGGTTGGAGCGGATCTTTAGCGGATTTTTAAGAGATAAGGGGAAGTAAAGTATGAAGAAGAAAAAACAGGGATGGGTGCTTATTACAGGCGCTACAAGCGGAATAGGCTTTGAATTTGTAAAGCTTTTTGCCAAAAAAGGCTACAATCTTATTCTTGTTGCAAGAAACCGTCAGCGTATGCATGGACTTAAGAAGAAACTGGAAAGCTTCTTCGACATTAAGGTGGTCATACTTATAACAGACCTTTCGGTTGACGGTGCTGCTGAGGAAATTTATGATGAGATAAAGAGCCGCGGTATCTTTGTGGAATATCTCATCAATAATGCCGGCTTTGGAGACTTCGGTAATTTCCTTGATTCGGAGATCGCAAAGCAGGAGGATATGATACATTGCAATGTTCTTGCACTTACATGTCTTACACATTATTTCCTTAAGGAAATGATGGAAAGAGGATACGGACATATACTTAACGTTGCTTCCATCGGTTCGTTTATGCCGGGACCTTGCATGTCGGTATATTATGCGACTAAAGCATATGTATTATCATTTTCAGAGGCACTTGCTGAAGAGATTAAGGGAACAGGCGTCAGTGTAACAGCTCTCTGTCCGGGACCTACGAAAACAGGCTTCTGGAAGGCTGCAAATACTGTGGAGACATCAGAACTTAACAATCTGAAGAATGCATCGCCTAAGAAGGTTGCTTCATATGGTTATAAGAAAATGATGAAGGATAAGGTTATCGCAATTCCGGGCGGCGCTGTGAAGCTGGCACCTTTCGGTGTCAGGATATTACCTAGAAGCGTAGTCAGGAAAATAGTCTATAAGGTTCAGAAAATGAAATGAGGTGACAAACTATGAATAATTATCTGATCGTTGTTGATATGCAGAAGGATTTCATCACAGGACCTCTTGGTACAGAAGAGGCGGTAAGGATACTGCCGCTTGTCAAGGAGCGTATCGATAAAGCTCTGGAGGACGGAGAGAAGGTTATATTTACAAGAGATACTCATTTTGAGAATTACATGGATACACAGGAAGGAAAGAAGCTTCCGGTAATGCATTGTATAGAAGGAACATCAGGCTGGGGTATTGATGAAGGACTTATGGATTATGTTGATAACGGTGATGCCTTTATCATCAATAAGGTAACCTTCGGAAGCAGGACTCTTGCGGAATTTCTCGCGGCTGAAAATGAATTCAATCCGATCGAAAAGGTTACTCTGGTAGGTTTATGTACAGATATCTGCGTTATCTCAAATGCTTTAACAGTAAAGGCATTTCTCCCGGAGGTTCCTATCATAGTTGATTCGTCATTATGTGCCGGAGTAACACCGGCAAGCCATGAAAATGCCCTTGAAGCTATGAAAATGTGCCAGATAGATGTTATCTGAAAAATGAGTAAAAGGTTTGATAAAAAAGTTAATAAAAAACTTGAAATTTGCACTTGCAAGCTTTGACTTTTCATGTTATTATGCACTTTGTGACTGTCTACGTCACAAAGTGTTTTTTTATACATTATTATATTATTCATGCATTCCCATATGCAGGCGGTGCCGCATCGACGCTTAGCGGTTCCTGTAAATTTATAGGGTATGCAGACGGTTAAAACCAAGGAGGTAAAAAAATGAGCGTTATTTCAATGAAGCAGTTACTCGAAGCAGGTGTTCATTTCGGACATCA
>ONVE01000276.1 GCA_900321215.1 uncultured Eubacterium sp.
GCGGAGGTATGAGGCTGGACTATATATCCAAGCTCCTCAAGGTCTGACATCTCGTTGCGGATCGTCGCCGAACTGAGATTGAGATCGGTATACTTTGAAATGGTTCTTGACCCGACCGGTTCGCCGGTTTCAAGATAATTCGAAATGATTGCTTTCAGGATGACTTCTTTACGTTCATCCAAAGTATCATTTATATCCAATTCATCACCGCCTTTTGTTCTGTTAGCACTCAAATCATCTGAGTGCTAACCACTATTCATAATATAACCCTTGAAATAAATTATGTCAAGCATATTGTAAGCGGTTTTTTACAAAAAATGATGTATTTTTGATGACTTTATCCTTAATCGAGGATAAAGTCAGAAAGTATGATATTGCTGACGTCAATTCCTCTGTCATTCAGCTTTACAGTGTCCTCGTCAACCGTCATAAAGCCTTCATTTACATACTTATTGAGAACAGGTCCGTAGACCTCGTAAACATCCTTGTTGAACCTGTCACGGAACTCTTTTCTGCTGATCCCCTTAGTCATACGAAGGCCGAGGAACATAAATTCCTCTATCCTGCTGTCAATATAAAGAGTCTCAACACTCTCCCTGAGGCTTCCCGTAACTTCGTCGTAGGTATTGTAGATATCTTTCGCAGCGGCAATATCCGACTGCGCATTCTGAAGGATCTCTATATATTTATCAAGATCCTTGATGTTGCTGAAGCGCTGTCCTTTAAAAAATGAAGCAGCGCCGATTCCGAAGCCGATATATTCGCCTCCGGTCCAATATGTTATGTTATGCCGGCACTCATATCCCGGCTTTGAATAATTCGAGAATTCGTAGCGCTCATAGCCATTTGCGGCAAGCACCTTCTTGGTCATGGCGTACATACGTCTGTCGACCTCTTCGTCAGGTATCATTCCAAGGAGCTTTTCATCCTCGGCAAGAGGCGTACCCTCTTCAACCTGCAGCGAATATGCAGAGATATGCTCCGGTGCAAGGCTGACAACCTTCATCAGAGTATCGACGTAGATATGCTCTGTCTGTGCCGGAATGCCGCTCATAAGATCGATATTTATATTCTTAAATCCCGCACGTCTTGCGGAATTATATGTCGCGATGAACTGATCCATGTTATGGATACGCCCGAGAAGCTTAAGCAGGTCGTCATTTGCGCTCTGAAGTCCTATGGAAAGTCTGTTTATGCCGTAGGTCTGATAAGCAAGAAGATTTGTGTACTTTACGGTTCCCGGATTTGCTTCAAGCGTAATCTCCGGAAATCTGTGCACCTCAAAAACACTCCTGATCGCCGAGAGGATATTTCCTATAAATACCTCATCAAGGAGCGACGGAGTTCCGCCACCAAAGAATATACTTCTTACAACGTATCTGTCCGAATACGCCTTATACAGCTTGATCTCCTGCTGCAGTGCATCGATATACTGAAGCTGCGATGCGTAGCTGCATCCGGAAAATGACAAAAAATCGCAGTATTTGCATTTTCTTAAACAAAACGGTATGTGGATATATAAACTGAGATTTTTTTTCATAAAGCTTAAATCTTACTCCTCGTCAAGTCTGAGGACACTCATAAATGCCTTCTGCGGGATCTCTACATTTCCGATCTGGCGCATCCTCTTCTTTCCTTCCTTCTGCTTCTCAAGAAGCTTTCTCTTACGTGAGATATCACCGCCGTAGCACTTTGCAAGAACGTCCTTACGCATAGCCTTAACGGTCTCTCTGGCGATAACCTTGCCGCCGATAGCGCCCTGGATAGGGATCTCGAAGAGATGTCTCGGTATCTCATCCTTCAGCTTCTCACACATTTTTCTTGCTCTTTCATAAGCAGAATCAGCGTGAACGATAAATGATAACGCATCCACTTCTTCTCTGTTGATAAGGATATCAAGCTTTACAAGATTTGAACGCTGATAGCCCTTAAGCTCGTAGTCAAATGAAGCATAGCCCCTTGAACGTGACTTAAGTGCATCGAAGAAATCATAGATTATCTCATTAAGCGGAAGCTCATATTTAAGAAGCGCTCTGGTGGTCTCGATATACTCCATGCCAAGATAAACTCCTCGTCTCTCCTGACAGAGCTTCATGATAGCTCCCGTAAATTCTGTTGTAACCATTATCTCAGCGGAAACAATAGGTTCCTCCATATATTCGATCTCAGATGGAGAAGGAAGGTTTGTAGGATTGGTAAGCTCTATGACTGTTCCGTCTGTTTTATAAACCTTA
>ONVE01000220.1 GCA_900321215.1 uncultured Eubacterium sp.
AAGCATATCGTGCAGACGATATGGGCAATTATGAGAAAGTAGAGTTTGATGCGGAACTGGGCTTCACAGTTACGAATTAAACCGGAGATAATATGTATAAGCTTATTACAACTGACGGAAAAGCAAAAAGAGGTGTTTTCTCAACTCCACACGGAGATATACAGACACCGGTATTTATGAATGTAGGGACAGCCGCGGCAATTAAAGGTGCCGTGGCTACCTCTGATTTAGAGACTATTGATACACAGGTAATGCTGTGCAATACCTATCATCTTCATGTAAGACCGGGAGATGAGATAGTAAAAAAACTTGGTGGTTTACATAAGTTTACGGTCTGGAACAAACCTATCCTTACGGATTCGGGCGGATTTCAGGTCTATTCACTGGCGAAGCTGAGAAATATCAAGGAAGAAGGCGTAACCTTCAATTCTCACATTGACGGCCGGAAGATATTCATGGGACCTGAAGAGAGTATGACTATTCAGTCTAATCTTGCATCAACTATAGCGATGGCATTTGATGAATGTCCTCCTGCCAAGGCAGAGAAGAGTTATATTAAGAATTCGGTTGAGAGAACCTACAGATGGCTCATCAGATGCAGAGATAAAATGAATGAGTTAAATAGTATGGAGGACACCATTAACAAAGAACAGATGCTTTTCGGCATCAATCAGGGCGGTGTCATTGATGAGATACGTATCGATCATGCAAAAAGGATCAGCGAGCTTGATCTTCCGGGCTATGCGATAGGCGGACTTGCCGTTGGAGAGAGCCATGAGGAAATGTACCACATCCTGGATGTGACCGTTCCTTATCTTCCGAAGGATAAGCCTACTTATCTAATGGGAGTCGGTACTCCGGCAAATATACTTGAAGCAGTAGAAAGAGGCGTGGATTTCTTTGACTGCGTGTATCCGACCAGAAACGGAAGACACGGACAGCTTTATACCAACAGGGGCAAGCTGAATATCAAGAACAAGCAGTACGAGCTGGATGAAAGACCTATAGCAGAGGACTGCGGATGCCCTGTATGCAGGAGATACACAAGAGCATATATCAGACACCTGATGAAGGCGGACGAAATGCTTGGAATGAGATTTTGTGTCTTGCATAATCTTTACTTTTATAATAATATGTTGAGAGAAATCAGAGAAGCCATTGAAGAAGGCAGATTTAGTGAGTATAAGAAGATGCGTCTTGAAGGCTTTAATGAGAATAATATAATGAAGGAGTCATAAAATGTATTTTAATCAAGCAATCTTATTGGCAGAGGATTCAGCGAACACACAGAATGCAGGAGGCATGGGAATTGTAGGTATCCTTCTGTATCTTGTATTTTTCATTGGTCTTATGTATTTCTTACTTATCAGACCACAGAAGAAGCAGACCAAAAAGCAGCAGGAGGTTATGAATTCTGTAGAACCTGGTGACAGCATCATGACAACAAGCGGATTTTACGGAACAATCCTTGACGTAGTTGATGATACAACAGTTATAGTTGAATTCGGAAATAATAAAAACTGCAGAATCCCAATGCATAAGAGGGCTATTGCTGAGGTCGAGAAGGCAGGTACAGCTGAAGTATCTGACGAAGAAAGCGATAAGTAATTAGTATTTTTGCGGCTCGATACAGTTATTGCTGTATCGGGCTTTTTTAAGGAGAAAAGAATTGAGAAAGCTTATTAAAAAAGGTTTTGCGATAGGCCTTTCGGCAATGCTGATAGGGGCTTCATTTACAGCCTGCGGAAATGATGACGGCGGAAGTAATTCTACCAGTCTTGTGATAGAACAGAAAACAGAGGCCTCATCCACTGAGGGGACTGATCCGGTAAATGATCCTGTATCAACGCCGGGAGATGCTACCAGCAGCGATGCCACAGTAAAAAGCCTTGTAGGTTATTATCAGGGCAATGATTATATAAATGAGATCGCAGGATTTAAATTCTCGGTAGATAATATCAACTGGAGATTCTACAGTGCAGAGGAAGTTGCTTCAGCTACAGGTATAGAGGAGAGCGAGATAAAGGATCTCTGGGAAGGACGCAAGTCTCCTTATGATCAGAGCCAGTCCTTCTGTACGATAGCCGGCAACAAGAATACCGGATCAAATATCATTATCAGCTATTATTATGTTTCTTCGGAAATAAATAAAAATACCACGGCGGAGTATTATCTGAGTGTTGCAGCAAAGCAGTATGAGGGCGCAAAGGTACAGAACATAAGCTTTATGGGCAAGGAATACAGCGCACTTGTGATCCCTTCAGAGGAGGGAGCAGCATTCCAGCAGATACGATATGCCATTAAAGAGAGAGGACTCATTATTGTAATATCATTTACCATCGGAGGTAAGGATAATATAGATTTGCTTGAGTCAATGTTTAAGCCGCTTGACTGATTGATGGCTTAAGAGGAGCAGAAAATGGTTCGTAAGGTAAATAAAAGATATAAAGGTCTTGTGCTCGCAGCACTTATGGGCATTTCGCTCTTTACCGGCGGATGCGGCAAGAGTGATGGTGACGGTACTGATACAGCTGGGGAGGAGACGACATCAGAGGTTTCCTCTGAGGAAGCAACATCCGAGTTTGATGAGTCGTCTGTCGTAAATACCATGACCAAGAAGTACAAGAGAGGAAGAGCTGACGGAAATACATATAAAAATGAATTCTTCAGCATCGGATGCGTACTTGATGATCAGTGGAAGATCTACAGTGATGCAGAGATCGATGAGATAAACCAGTTTCAGGAAGGTGCGGCTACTGACGAAAATGTAGCGGCAGTCCTTGAGCAGAGTTATCTTCTTGATATGGCAGCGGCAAGATATGACGGAAATGCTAATATCAGCATTATCGTGCAGAATAAAGGAAATGTCAGGATCACTGAGGATGAATTCACAAAGTCAGGACTCGGTACTGCCACATCTGTAATGGAGCAGAGCGGTTATACTGATACAGATGCCGAGATCGGGAAGGTGAATTTCTGCGGCAGGGAGAGGACAGTTATAAATATCAAAGCCAAGACTCAGGATAAAGATGTTTATGAAAAACAGCTGTCAATGATCAACGGTTCTTACGTTATAGTCATCACCTTCAGAGCGTTTGATGAGAAGGATTTAGATGCGGCTGTTAAGGCCTTCAGCATTTTAAAATGATGATGTAAAAAAATGATATTCCAGTTGCCACAGAGCGGTATTTTGGGGTAAAATAAAGCTGTAGGGGGATATGTTTTATAGTAGAATTAATTACATCTTTTTATGGGGAGGATATAATGGAAAAATTACACACAAGTACTAATGACAAAAATGTAGATATCAGAAAAGCAGCCATTATCGGATGCGGCTTTGTAGGTTCATCAACCGCATTTGCACTTATGGAGAGCGGACTTTTCTCAGAGATAGTTCTTATCGACGTAGATCACAGCAGGGCAGAGGGTGAGGCTATGGATATCAGCCATGGTATTCCTTTCGTTAAGCCTATGAAGATCTATGCAGGTGATTATGATGATATCGTTGATGCATCAATAATCATCATTACAGCAGGAGCTGCACAGAAGCCGGGCGAGACAAGACTTCAGCTTGTTCAGAAGAATGTAGGAATTTTCAAGACCATCATTCCTGAGATCAGCAAGAGAAAATGCGAAGGCGTTCTGCTTATCGTTTCTAATCCGGTTGATATCCTTACTTATGTTGCACAGAAGCTTTCAGGCTTCCCTGTAAACAGAGTTATCGGTTCAGGTACAGTTCTTGATACTGCAAGACTTAAATCAATGCTTTCAGAGCATCTTGATGTAGATAACCGTACAGTACATGCCTTCATCATCGGAGAGCATGGCGACAGCGAGCTTGCTGCATGGAGCAGTGCTGCAGTTTCAGGTGTTCCTCTTTCAAAGTTCTGTGAGATGAGAGGACATTTCAACCATGATGAATCAGAGAGACATATTCAGGAAATGGTTAAGAACAGTGCATATGAGATCATCGAGCGTAAGAAGGCTACATATTACGGCGTTGCTATGGCTGTAAGAAGAATATGCGAGGCTATTGCAAGAGACGAGAAGTCAATCCTTTCAGTTTCAAGCCTTATGCAGGGACAGTATGGTCTTAGGGATATCTGCCTTTCAATGCCTACTATAGTCGGAGCAGACGGTGTTGAGGAGAAGGTGCCTATCTCACTTGATGAGGATGAGATCACAAAGCTCATGGCTTCAGCTCAGGCACTTAAAGAGATCGCTGCAGAGCTTGACCTTTCACTTCCGGAAGTTGAATCAGGCGCAGACGGAAATGAAGAATAGTTATATTACAGTGTAAATTTATAAGGAATCACTGGTCTTATGATTGGTGATTCCTATTTCATTATATAAATAACATGATTGGAGAAGCTTAAAGATGAAATTTGTATCGTGGAATGTAAATGGTATAAGAGCCTGCGCCGGGAAAGGCTTTATGGATTTTTTTAATGAGGCGGACGCCGACATTTTCTGCATTCAGGAGAGCAAGATGCAGGAGGGACAGCTGAAGCTTGAAATGCCGGGATATAAACAGATATGGTACTCTGCTGACAAGAAGGGCTATTCGGGTACAGCTGTTTTTACCAGACTTGAGCCTGTTTCGGTATCAAAGGGCATGGGAATAGATATCCATGATCATGAAGGAAGGCTTATCTGCCTTGATATGGGCAGCTTCTTTTTCATAACGGTTTATGTTCCGAATGCACAGACTGAATTAAAGAGACTGGATTACAGAATGCAGTGGGAGGATGATTTCAGAAACTATGTCGGCGAACTGAAGAAGCAGAAGCCGGTCGTAATCTGCGGCGATATGAACGTTGCGCATAATGAGATAGATATCAAGAACCCTGATGCAAATCATAAGAATCCGGGCTTCTCGGATGAGGAGAGAGGCAAGATGACCGAGCTTCTCGGCTCCGGTTTTATCGACAGCTTCAGATATAAATATCCGGATGCAAAGGATGAATATTCGTGGTGGTCATACCGCATGAAGGCCAGAGAGAGAAATGTCGGCTGGCGTATCGACTATTTCCTTGTATCGGAGGATGCTAAAGATAAAATCGTCGAAGCA
>ONVE01000070.1 GCA_900321215.1 uncultured Eubacterium sp.
AATATCCTCTGCTTTTTCATTTTCCAAATCTCCGTCCAGCGTTCTTCCCGAAAGAAGAGCAGCCTGTGCAGATAATGTGAATAAATGAGCACATCCCTCAAATGATGAGCGCATAAAGCAGTCATCTCTGTAAACAGCCTCAGCATTGTCCAAATCATCTGCATACTGTACAGCTCCGGTTGTTACTTCCGGATCATCCCCTGCTGCCTTTTGAGCAAGAGCAGTACTTGGAACAAGACTGATCACAAATGCAACTGCAAGTAACATCGCAATAGTTTTGCGAATCTTAAGTCCCATAATCTTTCACCTCCTAATACCTTTATGGACAGCTAGTTTTTAAATAACCCGACTGAATTTGAGTTATTTTCGACAGCTATACTTGGATTTTACCATAAATATTTCTATCAAACAAGAAAATATCTACAAATTACTCAGCACATTCTCCTATGGTAAAAACTATCTTCCGCCCTTCTTGTATCCTGTTATTACATATGAATAAGTTACCATATCACTCTGGTAATCGACCTTTCCTTCAAAATACAGCTTGTCATTCATGATACCGAACTGAAGCTCAAGTCCCGGGTCGAACGCCTGTGGATTATCATTTGTTACCTTCATCACCTTCGATTCCTTATCAAAGGTTCCGGTATATGTATTCACCATTTCCGGTGCCGACTCATAAATGATAGTAACGCTCACAGAATCTCCCAGAGTATCCTCAATGGTCATTTTTGCTTTATTCTCTTTGTTCTTGTACATATCGAAGGATTCCTGATACTGCTTCATGTACTCCTTCATCGCCTGCTCATATTCAGCCTTTTCTTCCTCTGACAGATACTGCATATATGACTCCATCTGCTGCATATAAGCATCATAGTAATCAGACTTGAATTCGCTGATGACCTGCGTAACGTCCCACTCGCCGAAGATATCATCGGATATATCCAAAAGTCCCTTGAATTCGTCCAGAAGTATACCCTCATCATCAAGGAATCTGAGCCACTTCTGAAGCATATCGTCTGCAGAGAGATCTTTATCAAAATCAGAGATCATCTGTCTGATAAGGATTCCCCAGTAGACATGATTCTTATCCATCTTCTTTTCATCAACGTAAATACTTACCTGATTTCTGAATTCAAGTATCTTTCTGAGACGTTCACTAAGATTGATGTCACGGTATCTTTTCTCTCCGAAGAAATCCATATACATTGAATCCCTAAGGCAGTCCAGCACGTCCTCCACGAATTCCGCTTCATCCTTCTTCATCTTCTCGATCTTCTTCTCATTCTCGAATCTCGCCTTCATATACTCTTCAAGCTGCTTTCTTGTTTTTGCCGTAAACTCCTGCTGCTGTTCGTATGTAAGATCGTTAAATGTAGATCCGCCCCAGCCATATACCGCAAACTGTTTCTTTATCAGATCCTGGTTGTACAGTCTTTCTACCGCACGCCCCTTTGCGAAGAAGCCGTAATCAACATATTCCCAAAGCTCTTCAAAGTTCTGTGGTGACACGCTTTGGATATAGCCATCACGGCCGTTCTTATAAATATTATAAAGCTCCTCCACCTCATTATGCTTCCATTTGGTAAATAATTCATCGCTCTTCTTTACAACGAAATCCACCGTTGAAGAAGCAACATATCCATAAGGAATGAAGTTGATGCCTACATCCGCAATATAAGAAAGCGCCTGATGATAATCTCCGCCTGCGAAGGCTCCCGCAGCCTTTGAAAGACGTCCTGTCATAGCAAGTTTCTTGGCCCACGGTCCGTTCAGGAGTACTGACGCCGTAGCCTCAGCCATATACTCCTCAATAGCAAATACTGCAAGATCGGGATCCTTATCTGCTTTAGCCTTCATACATGTAGTAACAAGAGTACCCTGTCCCTGGAAATGCCATTCCTGCGACTTATCCCGCCAGAAACCAGCTGTCTCAGGGCCACTGTTCTGCAGATTATCCATGACCTGGCAGAGAATATCTCTCTGAAGCTGGGCAAACGCCTCCTCAGACAGCTTCATTTTCTTCTTCAGATCTGCAAGATAAGGAGAAAGTACCTCCTCTGCCTCATTATAATCATTCTCATGCTTAAGCTTTGCGGTAAGATACTCGTTCATTACCTTATCGATCTGCTTATCTTCCTCAACCGTAACCGGTCCGTAGATAGAAAAATGCATAAGTGTAAGCTGCATCTTTCTCTCTTCAAGATCCACCCAGTCCGGCTCCATGTATCTCCAGTCCTTTAAGGTCTCATCATAATATGCAAATGCATAGTCCAGCACCGAGCTGCCTTCCCTTATACTTTCCTCCGGAATATCTACAACAAGTGTTACTCCCGGATCAAGCCATTCGCCCTTGTAAACATCCTCCGGTGCACTTAATTCTATCGGATTACTGAGAAGAGGAATATCACCGCTCTTATATTCCTTCGCCTCCTTATCTGTGAGATGCTTCACAGTAAGCTCTGTTCCGTCAGGGAATATTCCTGCTTCGACCACAAGACTTGCTCCGTCCTTCTCTACATCTCCTATGGTCGTCTTCTTGTCCATAGAAGTCTTCCCTGTCTCTGTCTTTCCTGCATTTTTATCTTTATATGTAACTGCTGACTTCTTATCGTCCGTACTATTACTTCCCGGATCCCTGAAATAATTATATAATGAAAATCCGGTCACACCCGCAAAAAGGATAAGAAGCATTATAGTTATATAAATCTTTGCGCTGCCTCTGTTCACCGACTCCACCTCCTCTGTCATAAAACCGGCACAGGAAAAATGCTAAGGTCTGACCATCGCAAAATATCCGTACTCGCCCGAAATCCATTCAACATTTCCTATGGCATACTGCTTTCCGCCCTTCTCGCAGAAATAATACACAGTTATCTTTGAATAGCCCGTATCAAATTCAACAAACATATTCTGCCATTCTGAAGAAAATGTTTCCTTCTGCCTGTCTGTCTCATCAACGTATGAACCGTCGCCGCCCTCGTACATTCTGTAATAATCCAGTGTAAGCTTGACCTTGTTGCCGCTGGTGGTCATGGTTCCGTTAAGAAATCTAAGCGAATATGCGTTCATGGTATTATACGGATCTGTGAAGAGCATTACCTTCCATCCTCCGTTTAACGCCTTATGATCTGTGATATCGACTGCATTTTCAATATAATTGCCGTTCATATAGTCTTCTATGAACCAGTCAAAGTCGCGGAGCCCCGGTCTCTCGTCCGTTGAGAAGAAGTCGCTCTCCTCGGTTGTCTCCTCTGTCTTTACTTCTGTAGTCTTCTTAGTCTTTTTCTCGGTTGTCTTCTCTGTAGACTCCTCAGTAGTTTCAGCTGTGGTTTTCTTAGTCTTCTTCTCTGTTGTCTTCTCTGTAGACTCCTCAGTTGATACTTCCGTGGTCTTCTTGGTCTTTTTCTCTGTTGTCTTCTCTGTAACCTTTTCAGTTGATTCCTCGGTCACAGCAGCCGTAGTCTTCTTAGTCTTCTTTTCGGTAGTATCATCTGTTGCTTCGGCTGTGGACTTTTGAGTCTTTTCCCCGGTTTCCTCCGTGCTTACCTTACTTCCTCCTGAAATAGTATTCTTACCCCTGCCGCCGTCGCTTTGGGCAACTGACGTTCCCGAGCCTTCATTTCTTAATCTTTCCCGCCTTTTCTCGGTCAGAACGCCCGGTTTTATAAAAAGGATAAATTCCGTCACCGTTACCAGGACTATGATAATGACAAATGTGATAAAGCCCTTGTTGCCTTTGTTATTATTCATAAAGTCCCTCCCTTCATACATCTTTCCCATAGTACCAAAATGCCCCAAAAAATATGTCGCATCTATAGATATTTTACCATAATTCTTATAGCATTTCACTAAATAATGCGCAAAGATTTATCGTGAAAATGACGAATTTATCAAAAAACAAAACTCCGGTTGAGCATTATGCAAAACCGGAGTTTTATGTAAACCTATCATATGAAACGGAGAAGCTGTCCACCATCTCCTGCAGTTCGATAAAACGTTCCATTTTACGTTCTATCTCTGCATCAACTTCGTCCTTCTCCTTACTGAGTTCCATAAGTCTCGGGAAATCCGTAGCCGCTCCGGCCATAAGCGTCTCAAGCTCGGCACTTCTCGCCTCAAGCTTCTCTATCTCTGATTCGATATTATCATATTCCTTCTGTTCACTGTAAGAGAGCTTTGTCTTCTCACGAGGCGCACGGTACTTTCCTTTCTTCTTCTCCTGAGTATCCGCTGCATCGCCTGCATTCGTGCCGTTCTTTCCACCGGCTCCCGAACCGCCCTTTCCTCCGGAGCTCTTCGAAGCTTCCTGTCTGTCCGCCTTGTCAGAAATCCCCTTATGAAGCCTGTAATCGGAATATCCGCCTTCGCTCCTGAAGATAGTTCCGTCAGGCTCAAATGAAAATACCCTCGTAACCACTCTGTCCAGGAAATATCTGTCATGCGAAACAGTAATGATTATCCCCGCAAAGCTGTCAAGATAATCCTCCAGCACTCTGAGAGTCTGTATATCAAGGTCATTTGTCGGCTCATCGAGTATTATAACATTCGGAGCCGTCATAAGTATCTTAAGAAGATAGAGCCTCCTCTTCTCTCCGCCGGAAAGCTTTCCGATACGTGCATACTGCATTTCCGGAGTGAAGAGAAATCTCTCGCACATTGCTGACGCAGAGATAAGTCCGTCCTCCGTTCTTATAAATTCCGCCGTGTCCCTGATGTAGTCGATCACTCTGGCGGATTCGTCAAGCACTTCATTTTCCTGGCTGAAATATCCGATCTGTATGGTCTGTCCGGTTTCCACCGAACCGCTATCCGGCGTAAGCGCACCTACTATTACTTTAAGAAATGTAGACTTGCCGCATCCGTTGGGTCCGATGATACCAATTCTGTCCAGTTTATTAAATGTATATGAGAAGTCATGAAAAAGGACCTTCCCATCGTATTTCTTGGAAATGTTATCAAGTATTATGGTCTTATTGCCCATCCTTGAAGGAAGTGAGCTGAGCTGAACCTGACGTTCCTCCTCAGGTCTTTCCCTGTCGCGAAGGGCCTCAAATCTTGCAATATGCGCCTTCTGCTTTGTCGAACGCGCCCTGGCACCTCTAAGTATCCACGCAAGATCCTTGCGGTAAAGCGTTGCCGCCTTCCTCTCCGCCGCCATTTCATAGTCAAGCCTCTGCTGCTTTAATTCGAGGAATCCCGAATAATTCGCCTCATACCTGTAGGCCTTGCCTTTATCTATCTCAACGATCTGGTTGGTCACCTCGTCCAGGAAATATCTGTCATGTGTAACCATCAGTATTGCGCCCTTATATCTCTTCAGATAATCCTCCAGCCACTCTATCATCTCCGAATCAAGATGGTTGGTCGGCTCGTCCAGTATCAGAAGGTCCGAAGGAGTCATGATCGCCGCAACAAGAGCCGCCCTCTTCTTCTGTCCTCCTGAGAGTATAGATGGGCTGCACTCCGGATCATCTATACCGAATTTTATGAGATTCGCCTTGATCTCACCCATTTTGTCCCAGTGGTCGCCGCCCGCGTAAATGGTATCCGTTACATTTTCAAGAAGCGATCTTGTCATATCAAAGACCGGATTCTGCGGAAGATACGATATTCTGAGCGAGTTGCCCTTAACTACATTTCCCTTATCAGGAGTGATATCTCCTGCTGCGATCCCGAGAAGCGTGGACTTTCCTGTTCCGTTGGTTCCGACAACTCCAATCTTATCGGTGTCATTTATACCTATGGTCACTCCGTCAAGGACCGCCCTCTCCATATATGTTTTTGATACATTTTCAACATTCAGAAGATTCATTTATTACTCCTTTTACGCTTTAAGAATAAGGTGCCTGTCTTTGCACGCAGAAAGCTGTAGAGAAATCTCATCATAAACGCCAGCGCAAATGAAAGGACAGTATATATAAATACCCTTTTAACGAAGCCCTTTGCACCGAATTTAAGCAGTATGACGTGCCTTACCATGATATGACTGAGATACAGCTCAAGTGAGGTTTTTCCGATCTCGCTGATCACTTTTCTAAGGATCACAAGTCGTCCTGACTCGCGGAGCAGATCAAATATCATAGCAAATATAAGAAGCAGCGCTACTCCATAGAGAAATGCCACAAGTCGTCCATGAAATACTCTCTCAATATCTATCTTTTTATCCGCCCTGTCCATGACAAGGATCATTTTAAGGATCATTCCGACAACAGGAAGGATTATATCCGGAACGGAGATCATTTTCTTTCTGTAAACCTTTTCGCCAAGCCATGCGCCGTAGATAAATTCCGGAACCCTGAGAAGCGCTATCTCCGTATGATTATAGAGATTCGGCGTTTTCTTTTTGATCACATAAACTATAACGTAGCAGAGCACTATCATTACTGTCGCGATCGCCATAAGCCTTCTTCTCTCCTTGCGGCTTTTCTCGCGGCCGGTCCGGTATGAGAAGATATTAAACAGAAGAGGATATATGATATACATCCCTATGATAAAGAAGATGTACCAGAGCGTCCTCTTGCCGTCCCTCACGAGAGTTATAAAGAAAAGATCCTTCAGGGCATGAGAAAACTTCAGCTTTTTAATAATGACATCAACATATATCCAGAACGGAAATGCGAATAAAAGATAAGGGATCACTATCCTGAAGAGACGCCTTTTATAAAATTCCACTATCCTGCCATCCTTATGAAATGAAAAGCATAGACCTACTCCCGACAGTATAACGAAGAGTTCCACTCCGGTACTGCTGACCAAAAGATCATATATCCAGGCAAATGTATACTTTCTGCCCGCCTTCACCTTGGTATCAAGTATGCTCTGTGCAATATGAAATACAAATATTCCAAGGATAGCTATTCCAAATAATTCATTTCTTACGCGGCTGAGCATATACCAGCCTGCAAATTCAGACTTGGACGCTCCTGCCTTTTTTGTTCCCTCTGTATGTTCCATTTTAACCTTCCTACGATTTTCCACGGGAAAACCGCCTTTTAAACCTTTTAAATATCCGGCTCTCTGCCGGCACTATGATATAATATCATAAAATTACCGGTATAGCATCCTTTTTAAGGTCTGCTATACCGGTAATTAAAGAAAATTTATGCCGCAAAATATCTATTTTCAAATTCTTCAAGACTTACAGGCTTTGCAAAATAGTATCCCTGGAACATCTCGCAGCCGATTCCTGTAAGGAAGTTAAGCTGCTCCTCTGTCTCAACACCCTCTGTGATAACAGGGATAATGAGCTTATGAGCCATGCAGACGATCTGCTGAAGTATGATCTTTGCCCTCTCTGCATTTCTTGTCTTTCTGAGGAACTGCATATCGATCTTCAGTATATCAACAGGCATATCCTTAAGAAGATTGAGGGATGAATATCCGCTTCCGAAATCATCCATTTCAACTATAAAGCCTGCCTCCCTGAGGTTATCTATAAGCTTCATCTTCATATCGACATCACTCATCATTACTGACTCGGTGATCTCAAGCCGCAGCATTTTCGGATCAAGCTCATATTTTTTGATAAGCTCCGTAAATATCTTATATACATCGACGAAATAAAAATCCTTCGGTGATATATTTACCGAGAGATACAGATCAGTTCTTCCGGCATCTATCCATCTTCTGAGTATCCTGCAGGCTTCCTCCCACATGAACATATCAAGGTTTACTATTCGTCCGTCCTTCTCAAGGATATCGATAAATCTTCCCGGAGCCATAAGTCCCTCGGTCGGATGCTGCCATCTTACAAGCACCTCAGCGCCTTCAACCTTGCCGGTTGCATCAACCTGAGCCTGCACAAATGGAACTATCTGCCTTGTCTCTATCGCCTCATCAAGGCTTCCGCTTATGGTCTGCTCCCAGATGAGTGATCTTCTCATTTCATCATTATACCAGGCTATCTTGGTGACATTATCGTTCTTGATACGGTTGATCGCCATGAACGCACGGTCAACCATCAGACTTGAAGATACACTTCTGTCAATAACCTCATAAACACCTACATGTATACACACCGGAAACTCTCTTTTATCCTCAAACCAGCGCATCTGATTCAGATAATCCGATAATTCATTCTCGTTATAATTCTTCTTCTGAATAAGCATCGCGAATTTATCAGCTCCAAGCCTTGCACAGGCTGTTCCCGGAACAGCATGCTTCTTCATCAGAGCGGCTATCTTGATAAGTATGCCATCGCCCGCCTCTCTGCCGAAGACATCATTTATAAGCTTAAATTCCTTAATGTTCGAAGTAAGTATCAGATATTCGTCATCCGGATATTCATTTAAGATTCTTTCGGCCTCTACGTGGAAAGCTCTCGGATTGAGAAGATCCGTCATCATATCATGATCTGCTCTATATCTGTCGAGTGCTGCCTTCTTCTCTTTATCAGTTCTGTCCTGAACGATCACGTAGGCTCCCATAAGCTTTCCATGTTTATCCTCAAGGCGCTTAAAGTCAATCTGGAAGATTCTGTCTCCACTGATCTTATCAAGCTTCTTGGTCCTTACAAAGCTCTCCTGTCCGTCAAGTCCATTGTCCTTTATAAAGTCCAGAAGATACCTCTTCGGCGTCTCAAGATCGCCGGGCTCTATATCAAACATTTTAGAGCTATACGGATTCATATAAAGGCAGTTAAACTTATTGTCGAAGAAAAATGCGGCGCTCGAAATATTCTGGAATACCTTGTCGAACATTTTATGAGTGAGGAAGAAATTATGATACTCTATCGTGCAGAAATATATCATAAGTCCGCAGATCATGATGCCGAACATGGAATTGTTGTATGTTGCCTTGGTAAGTACGTTTTTAAATTCTATTACCACTACAACCGAAAGCGCTACAACAACTGCTATATATCTGTCGACATAAAGATTTGAAGTGTAGATTATCTTCCATACAACAGCAGCCACTATACCGACTATCACTATAAAGGACAATGCAAGGTGGACAAAATGATACCAGCGCGAATCGATCAGATAATAAATCGGATTATCCGGCAGATCTGTCGCCTTGACCGAGAAAACATGTCCAAAAACAGGATTAAGGCATACCGATATACTATCAAGAGCAAACGTAAGATACGCTACATTCTCAAGAAATGTCTTCTCGTATTCACAATATTCTCTTACATACCTGATAAGTGCGCAAAGAACTATATTCGTACCGACAAGGTAGAATATATTTGCGCCAAGATTTACAACCCTGCTGTCGGAAACCGCTATTACCACATTTGCCGCAACAGGAATAAAAAGCACATAAAGAAGCAGCCGCACCGACTGTGCAACTTCTTTTGTGCTGCTATATGACTTTATGATACAAAAAACTACGCATAAACTCAGTATCGTCAAAATTGACAAATAAAAAGCCATTTCCCCTCCAAGACCTTCGTTCCCCTATAGATAATATTATCACACTGCTGAAATAAAATAAAGAATAATCCTTCATCATTTTTACTAATTTTTCGTAAATAGCCGATAAATAATATATAAAATGTCATGTATTATTTAATTAAATGTCTATATATACTAGAGATACAGGGCTATATACTGTTATTATAAAATATCTGTATCAGCTTTGCAGACTGTGAAAAAAAGATAGTATCAGCCATGCAGACTGCCGGGAATAGGCAGTGCAGGTTTATCCGTCATTAACAGGAGGAGAAAGAATTGAGTAAGGCATCAAGAGAAGGAAATACATTTTATGTAAACTGTAAGGCATCAAGGGACGGCGACGGAAGCCGCGAGATGCCATTTAAGAGAATAAATGATGCAGCAAGAATCGCCGCTGCCGGTGATGAGATCATAGTTGCCCCGGGAATCTACCGCGAGCATGTCATCCCGGAAAATGCAGGAGACGCATCAGCACCCGTAACCTACCGTTCAGAGGTTCCGCGCGGTGCAGTGATAACCGGCTCGGAGAAGCTCAGCGGCTGGAAGAAATATGATGACAATTTATGGACCGCAGAGGTTGACAACAGCATCTTCGGAGCATTTAATCCATATACCACTCTTATCGGCGGCGACTGGTATTTTGCGCCGATGGTCCGCCATGCCGGAGCTGTATTTTTAAATGACCTGATGATGTATGAGACTGTCTCACTTGAGGAATGTAAGAAGGGCGAAGCCGATCCTTCTGCATTTAACAGAGAGGAATCCCGCTACAAATGGTTCTCTTTGCAGGAGAACGGCCGCACTGTCTTCTATGCGAATTTTCAGGATACAGATCCAAATGAAGCAGAGGTTGAGATTGCTGTAAGAAGAAACTGCTTCATGCCGGATAAGAATTATGTTAACTACATCAATATTAGCGGCTTTATCATCAAAAACGCCGCTACCACCTGGGCTCCTCCTGCAGCATATCAGGACGGTATGATAGGTCCTCACTGGAGCATGGGCTGGAACATTTCGGACTGTGAGATCTATAACAGCCGCTGCTGCGGTATCTCTCTCGGAAAATATCTTGATCCGGAGAATGAAATGTATTTCTTCAACAAGCACGTTAAGAGTCCGACACAGATGGAACGTGACGCAGTCTGCCGCGGTCAGTATCACGGCTGGCTCAAGGAGCGTATCGGTCATCACATCATCCGTAAATGTGATATACATCACTGCGGACAGACCGGTATAGTTGGAAGAATGGGCGGCGTATTCTCGACCATCGAGGACTGCGACATCCACGACTGCTGTACCACAGCCCAGCTTGGCGGTGCTGAAACGGCCGGTATCAAGCTTCACGCAGGAATAGACGTGACCATTCGAAGAAATCATATCCATCATAATATCATGGGTGTATGGCTTGACTGGGAGGCTCAGGGCGCCCGCGTAACGCAGAACCTCATGCACGATAATATGCGTCCTGAAGGCGTAACCTTCGGAGAAGGCAGCATGTTCAGTACCGACGTTTTCATCGAGGTCGGCCACGGCCCTACTCTCGTTGATAATAATCTCCTGCTCTCAAAGGTTTCTGTGACCATACCGAGTGAAGGAATCGCCTGCGTTCACAACCTGATGCTCGGCTCCTTCAGCCTTATCAATTCCGGTGTGGACAGCGTAGTAAACGGCCAGAGAGAGCCACGCTACACGCCTTACCATATAAGACACAGGACCGAGGTTGCCGGTTTTATGACCATACTTCACGGAGATGACAGGATCTATAACAACATTTTCATCCAGAAGTATCCGATCGATGAAGAGCAGAAAACCGCAGAAACTCCTCTTTACAACGTAGTAGGAACTCTTCCTTTCGATATCTTCCCTTCACACGAGGAGTGGGCGGCGCAGTTCGATCTCAGCAAAAACCCTGATATGTCAAAGCTCGGCGAGGCTCATTTCGGCCACCTTCCTGTATGGATAGGGGGAAATGCCTACTTTAACGGCGCTACAGTAAGTAAGCACGAGAAAAATGGTTTCACCGCTTCCACTGCCCCGGTAAATGCAGAGCTTATCTGTGAGAACGGACAGTATATCCTTAAGACTGACCTTTTTGAGCAGTTAAAGGACTTCCGTGACGCAGTGATAACAAGCGATACTCTGGGCGAGGCATTCGAGCCGGAACAGCGTTTTGAGAATCCGGACGGAACTGATATCATCTTTAATACAGACTATCTCGGAGATCACCGCGGTCTAAGCACGCTTCCGGGACCTTTCGCAGAAGCGGGAGACGCGATCCGCGTATTATAATATCATACATGCATAAAAATAAAGCCTGCCCGGTATTCATCTTAACCGGACAGGCTTTTATATGTTATATTTAATTCTTATTTCTGCTGAATTTTCTCTTAAGCATTCCGATAACCGGGGTTACCTCCTGCATACGAAGCATGAGCACCATTATGAAATACACAAGTACGCCGACAAAGATAAGTATCACAACATGGATGATCTGCATAAGCTTTCTCTCAGGCGGAAGCGCATCCATCAAAAATTCTCTGAGGAAATATAGTACTACGTACATAACTCCGCTGGCTATAAGGCTCTTCACCGCAGATACAACCATTTCCCCGCCGCGCATCGTTCCAAGCTTCTTATGAAGGAAGATTGAAAGCAGCGTCATGCTTGCAAAGCCCGCAACTGCATAAGCAAGTGCAAGTCCATTTTCTCTCCACAGCTTTACAAAGATGATACTGAGAACGATATTTAAAGTAAGAATGACAATATTTATCCTTACAGGAGTCTTTGTATCCTGAGCCGAATAAAATCCTCTTGAAAGCACCTGTCTGCAGCAGTATCCGACAATTCCAAGCGAATAGATCATAAGCAGTGTTGCTACCTTCTCGATATCGCTTTCCGAGAAATTACCCTGATAGAACATTGCTCTGATAAGCGGTGTTCTGATAACGATAAGTCCTGCAACACTCGGGATCGTAACGAACAGCATGGTTCTCATACTAAGAGAAAGGTCCTTCTTATACTCGTCTATACTGCCTGTTGCGAAGTGCTCTGACATTGTAGGGAAGATTGACAGTGAGATCGTTCCTCCAAAGAGTGTAACCGGCATTTCCATGATGGTCTGCGCGTTTGACATTGCAGAGATTACGCTGTCTTCAAGTCCGGATGCAAAATACTGGTTAACGAGAAGGTTGATCTGCATTACCGATATACCGAGAAGCATCGGCCAGAACAGACTGAAGAATTTATCCACACCTTCTGTTTTCAGA
>ONVE01000051.1 GCA_900321215.1 uncultured Eubacterium sp.
TGCCTTATATTCCTGAAGATAGATGTCTCTGGAGATGACATCTACATAAGAATCGCCCGGATAGCCTTCGGCAAGAGGGCAGTTCCAGACCCATAAAAGATTATTCAGCTTATGATGCTCTGTAAAATGATGATACATAAGCTTATACAGAGCGGCAGCAACCTCAGGGCCTTTTGCGCCCCACCAGAACCATATTCCTTCTGATTCATGGAAAGGACGCCAGAGTATCGGAATGTCTGCATCGTTAAAACGTTTCAGGAGACCGGCCAGATGGTCCATATCGCTGTAGAAGGCCTCTCTTTCCGGAGTGCCTTCTGTCAGCACCTTCTCTGCATCAAAGTCGGTATTTTCGGTGAAGAAGCTTTTGTCTTTACCGCCGAGAGGAGAGAACCAGTGAAATGTAAATGTGAGGATTGCGTCACCTTTAAGTCCGAGAGAATATGCATCGTCGAGGGTATCACGGTTATCATAAACCTCGGTGAGACATTCTTCAGATGCACCTTCATAAATTATATTCGGAGAGTATGAGAGAAGTTCAAAACCGACAAGCTTCGGAAGCTTTCCTGTTTTTTCTTTTATAAGATCCAGCTCCTCCATGCCTCTGCTCTGGGTGTGCTGACCAGTGATCAGTTTTTTGCCCGCTGTTTCTGAAAGAAAGTTTAAAAGAGCAGCGGCATTTTTTGATGCTTTTTTATTTACGGGTGTCTGCATCACATATCCTCCTGAATGTTATATTTTAATGATAGTAGCATTATATCATTAAAAAGTCTATTACAAATTTAGCTAAAAATATAACAATTTAGCTAAAGTAATTTCCGGCGTGCGGCATTGCGAAGGCTTTCATATTATGATATGTTATGAATGTATGCGGCCAATCCGTTATTTTAAATAAAAGGAAATCGTGAAAATGGAAAAAAGTTTCAGTCAGGATATTTTCATACTAAAGGAACTGGTGCGAAAGGGCATAAAGCTGAAGTACAGAAGATCATATCTCGGAATACTCTGGTCCCTGCTTGAACCGCTTCTTTCAATGGTGGTGCTCACTATCGTATTCGGAACTCTGTTCGGTGTAAAGGATAAGAATTTTCCTGTTTATATCCTGGCCGGCAGACTGCTTTACGGCTTTTTTTCGCAGAGCACCAAGGAGGCACTCAGATCTGTCAGGGTGAACGGTTCGATGATCAAGAAGGTCTATGTCAATAAGATCCTTTATCCACTGTCAGGAGTCATTTTTAATTATTTTATTTTTCTGATATCACTTATCGTGCTTTTCGCAGTTGCACTCTGCTTTAAGGTGTTCCCGACGGTTTATCTCTTTCAGATTTTTGTACCGCTCACGACACTGTTTGTTTTTTCGGTGGGTACGGGACTTATATTGTCGACTATAGGAGTCTTCTTCAGGGATATGGAATATCTCTGGAATGTTGTGCTTATGATAGTAATGTATACCTGCGCGATTTTTTATAAACCGGAGAAGCTTTTATCAAGTGAGTATGCGATCATATTGAAGGCAAACCCGCTGTACTGCATCATAAGCAACTTCAGGAGCGCTGTATTCGGCGAAATGATGAATATAAACTATATGTTATATTCGCTCGCAGCCGGAGTGATACTGACAGCGGTCGGGGCTTTGATGTTTAAGAAAACCGAAGACAGATTTATTTTATATATTTAAGACAGGAGAATCCTGCATGAATATGTTTAAAAATGTTAAAGAAGATTTGAATGGCTCTGATACGGATGCAGTAGTCAGCCTTGAGGGAGTCGGAATGAGATTCAATCTCAGTAAGGAAAAGGTGGACAGCCTTAAGGAGTATTTTATCAAATCTGTAAAGCGTGAGATAAAATTTAATGAATTCTGGGCACTCAGGAATATCAGTTTTTCGCTTTCGAAGGGAGACAGGCTTGGCATACTCGGACTTAACGGAGCCGGAAAAAGTACTCTTCTCAAGGTTATAGCCGGCGTCTACAAGCCTACAGAGGGAAGCGTAAAACGGACAGGAGTCCTTGCGCCTCTTATTGAACTCGGCGCAGGATTTGACATGCAGTACACCGGACGGGAGAACATTTATCTCTACGGAGCGGTGCTTGGATACAGACGTAAGTTTATTGATGAAAAGCTTAATGAGATAATCGAATTCTCGGAGCTTAAGGAATTCATAGATGTTCCTCTGAAGAATTATTCTTCCGGAATGAAAGCGAGACTTGGATTCTCCATAGCCACTGTAGTTGAACCGGACATACTGATCCTTGATGAGATACTCTCAGTCGGTGATGCAAAATTTAAGAAGAAGAGTGAAGCTAAGCTCATGAAGCTTATAGATAAAGGCGTTACGGTTCTTTTTGTTTCGCATAATACGGAACAGGTAAGGAAGATCTGTAACAAGGCCATAATCATTGAAAAGGGCAGAATGATCGCCTCCGGTGATGTGAATGAAGTGACGGATCTCTATGATTCAATGACAAAATGATAAAAAGGAGTGGCAGTTCGATATGCTGATAAGACTGGATAA
>ONVE01000050.1 GCA_900321215.1 uncultured Eubacterium sp.
AGTGCCGGCAGTGGGACTTGAACCCACACGCGGTTACCCGCAACAGATTTTGAGTCTGCATCGTCTGCCATTCCGACATGCCGGCTAACACTAGTGAGAATATTATCACAGTAAAACATCTATTGTCAAATCAAAAAAAATTTATAATAACATATTAACGGAGGTAATAAGAAATGAAGATTCTTGTTTCAGGAGGAACCGGTTATATCGGATCTCATACTTGTGTTGAACTTCTTAACAGTGGTCACGAGGTTGTAATATTCGATAACCTTTACAATTCAAAGGAAGAGGTAATTGATAAGATTCAGTCTATAACAGGCAAAACTGTAAAGTTCTATAATGCAGATATGCTTAAGCCGGAAACAATGAGAGTAATCTTTGAAGAGAACAAGTTCGATGCAGTTATCCATTTTGCAGGACTTAAGGCTGTAGGTGAATCAGTTAAGAAGCCTCTTTTTTATTATGAGAACAATATTGCAGGAACACTTAATCTCTGCAAGCTGATGAATGAATATGGCTGTAAGAGAATCATTTTCTCTTCTTCGGCAACAGTTTACGGAAATCCTGCATTTATTCCTATCACAGAGGAATGTCCAAAGGGAATCTGTACCAATCCATATGGCTGGACAAAGCATATGATCGAGCAGATCCTTACAGACTTCCATACTGCAGATCCTGAGTGGAGCGTAATACTCCTTCGTTATTTCAATCCGATCGGTGCTCACGAGAGCGGCCTTCTCGGAGAGGTTCCAAATGGTATTCCAAACAATCTGATGCCATACATCATGCAGGTAGCATCAGGAAAGCTTCCTGAGCTTGGAGTATTCGGTGATGATTATGATACACCTGACGGAACAGGCGTAAGAGACTACATCCACGTTGTAGATCTTGCAAAGGGACATGTAAATTCAGTTGATAAGGTAATGAGCTGTAATGAAGTAAATGTATACAACCTTGGTACAGGTATCGGATACAGCGTTCTTGATATCGTTAAAGCCTTCGAGAAGGTTAACGGAGTTAAGGTTCCATACAGCATCAAGCCAAGAAGAGCAGGCGATATCGCTATGTGTTATGCAGATCCTGCTAAGGCACTTAAGGAGCTTGGATGGAAGGCTGAATTTGATCTTACAAGAATGTGCAAGGATTCTTGGAACTTTGCAAAGACATATTACAGCAATAACTAGTATGATTTAGGAGACCAGTTATATGGCAGACAGATCCGGAAGAAAACCGGTTGACAGCGATAGAAGAAGACGTCAGATCCAGCTGCTCATCATTTATATAGTATCTACGATACTTATCGCACTTCTGACATTTCTTTTTGTAAAGGCACTTATCTCTGACAAGGAAGAACTGAGAGATAAAGGAATCGCTGAGTTTAAGGCCGGAAATTATGAGAAGGCAATTGAATATTTTAACGAGTCACTGAATGAAAAGCAGCTTTTCTCGAAGAAAATGGATCTGGATACCAAAATGTATCTGGGAACCGCAGAGATAAAATGCAAGAAGTATGCTGATGCAGTTATAACCTTAGAGGAGCTTAAGAAGGAAAATGAAGGAACCCTTGATTTTAATCGGGTTGAACAGCTCCTTCAGTTCGCAAGGACTATGTCCGGTTATGGCAAGGAAGATCCTGAGAGCCTGATACCGGACCTTGAGGTCGCTGCCTCAAACGGAAGCAAGAGCGTATATATACTGCTTGCTGCGTGCTATTATAATACAGGCAACTATGAAAAGATGATAAATGCATATAAGGAGTTTACCAACGAATACGGTATGACGAACTATGTTGCATATCAGCTTTCGTCATATTATCTTCGCCTGAATGATTACGATACAGCTGCGAATTATATTAAGGGCGCCCCTTACGGAGATGATGACCTTTTCCTTCCGGAGCTTTTATATAACGAGGTCCTGCTGTATGAGAATAAAAAAGACTACAATACAGCAATCGAGAAGATGGCTGCTGTATATGAGATGGAGCCGGAGAACGAGGAGTTCAAGAAGGAATATGACTTCCTTTATACAAGACTTTATCCAAATACCGATCCGGTGAATAAAGAAGATATAGATTGATATTAGTAAGAAAAGGATAGAAAATGAAGCTTCCTGAAGCATTCGAAGAAAATCTGAAGAAAATGATAGGCGATGAGGGACTCCTTTTATATAAAGAGTCCCTTAAGAAAAATGTAAGGCATGCTCTTCGCGTAAATACAGGAAAGATATCTGTGGAAGATTTTATCAAGAAATGTCCCGCAGAATTAACTCCTATACCATGGTGCAAAAATGGATTCTACTACAATGAAGATGAATTTGCAGCGTCGAAGCATCCCTTTTATTTTGCAGGTTTATATTATCTTCAGGAACCAAGTGCCATGCTGCCTGCTGCAACATTAAATGTTAAAGAAGGCGATAAGGTGCTTGATATCTGCGCGGCTCCCGGCGGCAAGTCCACCGAGCTTCTGCAGAGGATAGGGGAGAACGGATATCTTGTAACTAATGATATAAGTGCATCGAGAGCCAAGGCTCTTGTTAAGAATATCGAGCTTTTTGGAGGGGAGAATATACTTATCACCTGCGAATCGCCCGATAAGCTTGCGGCTCAGTTCGAAGGATATTTCGATAAGATACTGATAGATGCTCCATGCTCCGGAGAAGGAATGTTCCGTAAGAAGAACAGCATGATAAGTGCATGGCATGAAGAGATAAATGAAGAATATGCAGCTCTTCAGCGCAGTATCCTTAAGGAAACAGTGAAGATGCTTAGGCCGGGCGGAGAGCTTCTCTACTCAACATGTACATTTTCACCTCTTGAAGATGAGGAGAGCGTTGCGTATCTCCTTTCACTGGATGACAGTCTGCATATAGTTCCGTTTGAAGTACACTCGGGCTTCCTTCCGGGCAATGCCGAGTGGAGCAGTTATGATGATATACCTGATATAGATAAAACAATGCATCTTTTTCCTCACAGAATAGAGGGAGAAGGTCATTTTGTGGCGCTTATAAAAAAGGATGATGATGCTTCTGGTGCATCCTGTGCAGCAGGCAGGTATCTTCCGGCAAGATGCATGATAGGTGAGGAAGTAAATGAATTCCTTACTCATATAAATAAACGTTTTGATCCTTCAAGATTTGAAGTATTCGGCGAGAAACTTTATTATATACCGCCTGAATGTCCGGACAGCCGTGGGCTCAGAGTGCTTAGACGCGGGCTTCTGGTAGGAGAGATCAAGAAGAAAAGATTTGAGCCGAGCCAGGCACTTGCGATGACGCTTACGCCTGATACATTTGACAAGGTACTTGATCTTGCAGCGGATGATATCAGGATCAACAAATATCTTCATGGTGAAAC
>ONVE01000060.1 GCA_900321215.1 uncultured Eubacterium sp.
ATCTACATTGTCGTAATCTATAGTTTCAGGATCCACGTTCAGTGTAGGAATATCTGTAAGCACAGAAGCCTCTGTGGTAGATATCTCTGCAGGCTTTGCGGTTGCTTCGGTTGACTGTGCAGATGAGTCTTCAGTAGACGCCTTTGCCGGTGCCGAAGATGCCTTCTCTGTTGAAGCCGCAGTCTTCTCTTCACTCTTCCCTTCCGTAGTTCCCTGCTCCTTGGCCATCTGGTCATTTATGACATTTTCAACCTGATTGCCTTTACCGAGCCTGTCGTTTGCAGCATCCTTGCCGCAGCCTGTCGCTGCAAGAAGAAATGATGCCGATAACGCCGTAAGCGTAATAATCTTTTTACATTTTAATGACGCTTTATTAAACATTTTTTATGCCTTTCTTATATGCATTCAATTTTATCTATTATAAACTTCCTAGTCTATTCTCATGACCTTTCCGATCACCATGAAGATGAGGAAAACGACCATATCGGTTGTGACTATAGTAGATCCGACCGGTGTAGAATAAAGCAGTGAGATTATCATACCGACGAAGGCGCAGAATACAGAAATGATTGCTGAGCATATTATAACGCCTCTGAAATTCCTGATCACTCTCATTGCAGAAAGCGCAGGGAAAATGATGAGTGCTGATATAAGGAGCGAACCTACGAGATTCATTCCTAGCACAATGATCACAGCCGTGATAACCGCGATAAGTGTATTATATGCATTTGCCTTCGTGCCTGTTGCCTTGGCGAAGTTCTCGTCAAAAGTAACGGCAAAGATCCTGTTATAGAAAAATATGAAAATGATTATAACAAGGATTGAAAGATAAATACACAGATTTACATCTGATTTATCAAGAGTAAGTATCGATGTCGAACCAAAAAGCGTGCTGCAGACATCTCCCGAAACATTTGCCGAGGTCGAGAAAACATTCATCAGCATATATCCGATGGCAAGTGATGATACAGAAAGCATCGCTATCGCTGCGTCGCCCTTGATCTTTGTATTCTGTCCAACTCTAAGTAAAAGCACTGCTGAAAGTACTGTTACCGGCAGAGTCAGGTAATTGATATTTGACATCTTTAGAACCGATGCTATAGCCATGGCACCGAAGGCAACGTGCGAAAGTCCGTCACCGATAAATGAATATCTCTTAAGCACAAGAGTTACTCCAAGAAGTGATGAGCATAAAGCTATAAGTATGCCGACTATCATCGCATATCTTACGAAGGAGAACTGAAAATATTTCTGTAATGTTGCGAAATCTATCATTTTACTTTTCCTCCCCTTCATTTCCTGTAAGGCTCTTATATTCAGAGCTCTTTAAATACTCTTCCTTTGTTCCGAAGAAGCTCTTCTCACCCTCAACGTGAAGGATGGTCTTGGCGTATTTCAGCGCCGCATCTATATCATGAGAGACCATGATGATAGTGATGCCGTCATCATTAAGCCCCTTTATAAGGCTATACATCTCAGCTGTTACTCTTGGATCAAGTCCGCTTACAGGCTCGTCAAGAAGAAGCAGCTTTGTGGTTGCAGTAAGAGCCCTTGCGAGAAGCACTCTCTGCTGCTGGCCTCCGGAAAGATTTCTGTAGCATTTCTTTCTCATTTCCCATATATTCATTTTTTCCATATTCTGTCTGGCAAGTTCCTTTAATTCCCTGCTGTAGAACGGTCTCCATTTTGACTTAGAGAGCGCTCCCGAAAGAACTATCTCGTATACAGAAGCAGGAAAATCCTTCTGAACTATGGTCTGCTGCGGAAGATATCCAACCTCGTAAGGCTTGATATCATCGCCGTAGATAATATTTCCAGAAACAGGCGGAGTAAGATGAAGAAGGGTCTTCATCAGAGTACTTTTACCTGCACCGTTCTCACCAACAATATAGAGATAATCTCCCTTCTCCACTTTGAAGTTTATTCCTTCAACAACCGGCTTTTTCTCATATCCGACAGCCAGATCTTCACAAATGATATATGCCATTATCTTTCCCTCTTAAAAATAAAAAATCTCTTCCGTCCAATACACGCACTAATCTGCGTATGACAATATCCCCGTGGAATTATATCATACGCAGATGAATTATGTATATGCAGGAAGTCTGAACATGTCTTGTTAAACGCCTTTACACGTTTTATTACCTAAGCGCTTCGCTGAGAGTATCAAAGTTTTCTTCCATTATCCTAAGATAATTCTTACCGCCGTCAGCCTCCTTTGCAGTTACTGCCTGCATAGAGTCAAGTGTAAGTATCTTCTGGTTCTTATCCTTTGTATTCTCAACTATTGTCTTTGCAATGCTCTGATCTGAGGTTTCGATAGTAAGTATACTTGTAAGTCCAAGCTCGTCAAGCTTCTCGGCAAGGAATGTTACTGTCTTAAATGAAGCCTCTGTCTCAGCGCTGCATCCGATGAATGCTGCAAAATAATCTATATTATAATCATCAACAAGATATCTGAAAGGAAATCTGTCTCCGAATACAACAGTCTTCTTACTTGCACCGCTAACCATTTCGCTGTATTTTGCATCAAGCTCATCAAGCTTTGCGGTGTAATCCTTTAAATTCTTCTCATATTTATCTTTATCATCAGGATCGGCTGCGCTAAGCTTTTCTTCGATAACATTTACGATAAGCTTTGCATTTTTAAGAGAAAGCCATACATGCTCATCATATTCCTCTTCCTCTTCTTCACCTTCACCTTCTTCTTCCTCTTCGCCCTGCATACCTTCGACAAGCTCTTCTTCTCTCTTTCTGTCTCCGATAGCATCCATAAGATTTATAACAACTCTATTCGAATTCTTTCCTTCCTTCAGAGCATCCTCTGCCCATCCATCAGACTCGCCGCCGACATAGATGAAGATGTCGCATTCAGATATCTTAAGTATGTCTTCTGCAGTAGGCTGGAAATTATGAAGATCTGCGCCGTTTGCCATAAGCATAGTAACGTTAAACTTATCTTCATTTCCCTTTATCAGTTCTCTTACCCAGTCATATTCAGGGAAGATGGTGCATACAACATTTATCTTTCCTTTTCCTTCTTCTGCGCTGCTCTTCTTGCCGCAGGCTGTAAATGAAAGCATAAACAGCACTGAAACTGCAGCTAATATCGCAAGTTTTGAAATATTCTTATAAATCTTAGATGTTTTAAATGTCATTTTTAGTTTCCTCCTGAAAGCAGATGCTTTGATGTCATTTAATATTTATAGGGAGTATCCTGCAGTTTTTGCAGATCCCTACAAGAATGGAAGTACGGAAATCAAGCTTAAAGCCTGTTTCATTCTTAAGATAATGGTAAACCTCAGCCATATACTTATCGTTAAGATGGATCACCTTGCCGCATACCTTACACTGCATGTGAAGATGTCCGTCGCAGCGGTTATCCTCTCCTGCATACTGATAAAAACAGCAGTCATTTCCGGGATTCTTGGTCTTGATAAGCTTACCTTCGGCCGTTAATTTATCAAGATTTCTGTAAATGGTTGTGATATTTGTACTGATACCGTTCTCTGAAATATAATCTGCTATATCAGCTGCAGAAAATCTCTCATTGCTGTGTGATTCGATATAAGCAATTATCAGATCCTTACACTTTGTACGGTACTGCTTTTTCTGACCTTCCGAACAGATCATTTTATCATTCATAAGTTTCGCCCTTCCATAAAATAAAAATGCAAATCATTTGCAAAATGTATACTATCAGACTTGTTATAATCTGTCAAGTATTAAATTGCAAATGATTTGCATTTTTTAATATTATTTTTGCATACTGCCTCGAAAGCTATATCAGAACTTATCTTGTAAGAGCTGTCGTCCAGTATTTCTGATTGTAAATATCAGTGAAAAGATAAGCTATCTTAACCTTTCCTTCTCCGACATCAGTATTACTGATCTGCATATCTTCGTGATATGTGACCTCGCCTATCGTATAGGTATCCTGATACTCCTGGTCGTATGAATAATAATCACAGATAAATGTGATCTTATCCCCTTCCTGAAGGTCGGTTTCAAGCTTTGCGACCGTTTCAGTCTCACCATTTACATAAGCTGACTGGTATCCTGCGATAAAGCCGTAAGGATTATCATTATCGAAAACAAGGATAAGATTTACTCTGTCACCGTTAAGAAGTGCAGGAACACGACCTGTGATAGTATACTTGTCATTTCCCTCTTCTACTGTATCAAGGTGATAGTAAGCAACCGGATGTCCGTCGATTGAGATCCATGTACGGTCAGTCTCAGCTACAAGAGCACCATTTTCGTCAAATGTATATGTATTATCAAGACCGAGGTCAAGATATCCGGAACCGTCATCATAGAACATATTCATATCTACGCTGTGTACAAGCTTCCACTGCTCCTCGCTGAGAGTAAGCTTTGCGGTATCTCCATCGGTGTCCCAGAATAAAATAGCATTTGGATCAAAGTAATTCATGGAGATATATTCTGCCGCATCATCTGTTGAGATACCGCTGTTATCCATGAAATCAGTATTTGTCTCGTCAAGGTCGTCGATAACATTGCTTCTTCCTCCAAGGAAGCTTCCGAGAAGTGAAGATATCGCATCGCTGTTACCGCCCGAACCGCCGTTAAACAGTCCGAAGAGTGATGATCCTGCATTTGATGAACCGCCCGCCTGGATCTGTCCGCTTGTTTCAAGGCTGGCAAACTGACGTATACATTTACTGTATTCATCATTCATACCGATTGCAGAATAATTGCTGCAGGCCTTATCAACATAAGATGTTCTCTGATAAGGGAAGTAGATCGATACGCCAAATGCATTTGTCATATTCTTAGAGGTTCTGTTATACTTAACAGCACCCTTTAACGCCTTTGAAAGCTCCTTACCTTCAGGAGTATTCATATTCTCGGCAAGGTTAACAAGGTCAACCTGGTCGATACGTGAGCTCTGCGCAAATTCTCTTGTAACATTTCTTGCGTCAGAAACCTGCTTATATTCCTTTGCAGTGATAAGTCCGCTTACAGAGGTTGAAAATGAACCGATCTTTGAAGGAACTGTATTTGAAAACTCTGCAAGGTCAATAAGTGAAAGTGTTGTTGCCTGTCCTCTGCATTTCTGTGCACAGGCATTTGTATAGTCATCAATGATGTTCTTACCAAGCTCAAGTGTAGACATTGATGTATTTGCGCCGAGCTTTGTAAGCCAGTTTGTATAAAACCATCCGATACCCGGCTCTGTCTCCTCTGAAGCAACGAGATAATCCGCATACGGATCAAGCATAAGGGCTGTCTCTGCTGTTGCCATAAGGCAGGCATCAAAGCCTATCATATCAAAGGTTATTCCTGCATCCTTAAGAGCCTTGTTGATACCGCTGAGGCTCATTGAACCACTGCTTTTATGAATCTCATCATATCCGTATCCGCTGACAGATCCTCCGCCGTGATCCCACATGATAAGCTCATATCTGTTGGCCGGATAATTCTGTGCTGTCCATTTGATGAAAGAAGAAAGCGTATTCGGATCGGTCATTGCCTTATCGCCGTCATCCGAAACAAGGCAGGTCATAGAGCCCTTCTTAACCTGGAATACCTGGTTTACTCTGTTGCTTATTCCATTTGTCTTCCATTTAGCACATCCGCCTGTATATACGATGATATTGATATTATCACCGAAATCAGCTGAAGCCATCTCTGAAAGATCAGCTGAAGACATACCGTACTTTGACTCAAGGTCAGTACCGCACATATATACCATAAATGTTATAGTATCCTTGCCGTCTCCGAGTATCTTTGTACGCTTCTCTCTTGAACCTGCAGCAACTGTTGTATCAAGCTTTACACTTGATGATGCTGCGTCAAGGTTGCCTGTATGATTCTCTGAATAGATTGCTGTGCTGTTTCCACCGACACTGATATTTCCGCCCTGCGAACTTCCCGGATCAGTACCGCCTGAAGTGCCGGCACCGCCTCCGCCGCCTCCGAAAAGCATCATAAATATACCGATGATAACAGCAATGAGACCGCCGCCTCCTCCGATGGCAACACCTTTATTGATATGATGTCCGCCTTCTCCTCCGCCTGAAGGAGCGCTGCCTGTTCCTACAGGCCCGGTTCCAAGCGCTTCACCCTTAGGACCGATTCCTTTTCCGTCATTTGTTACTCTTTTTTCTCTTGCTCTTGGTCTCTGTCTTTCTTCCATACTTTCCCTTCTTTTTTTAAAAAAATCTAGTGTGTGCCCCGAAAAACCAAGGGCGGTTCCATTTATAAAACCTTATCTATGAAGAGGTCCGCTTCCGGCTCACCCGGCAGCTCCTCTACTATTTTCTTAACCTTTTCCATAAGCTCATCATCAGGTATGCTGAAATCATAAGGCACAGTGATATCGAAGATCACTCTCTCGATACTCTCCCCCTTACGTATAACCCTGAAATCATGCATAGAAATGATATCGCTTATACCTTTAAGCTTCTCAACAACATTTTTCTTCAGAGAAGCCGTAAAATCGTCATTTGCATCTACAGGATCGACATGTATCGTAAGCTCTGAGACAAGCCCTTCCTTGACAATACGCCTTTCGATACTGTCTACTATGTCATGAGCCTTCATCATTCCAAGGTCAGCATCAACCTCTACATGCATTGACGCAAATGTTCTTCCCGGGCCATAATCATGAACTCTGAGGTCATGTACCTCCATGATCTCCGGATATTCCGAACTAACCTCCATGATCTTCTCTTTTGTCTCTTCATCAGGTCCTTCACCGAGAAGAAGCGCCGTTGTATCCTTTGCCCCCTCAAGTCCTGATTTGATAACGAAGAGTGCAACTATTGCACCTGCATAGCCATCGATATTTACCTTGAAGATAAGCATTACAAGTACTGAAATAAGTGCAACGCTTGTACAGATACAGTCCGAACGGCTGTCAACCGCTGTAACTCTCATGGCTGTACTCTTGATAGTCCTGCTGATATACATATAGAATATAGACATATACAGCTTAACAAGGATGGTACAGCTGAGGATTATAATAGTTACAAGGCTGACATTTATCGGTGTCTTCTTGATGATGTGGACTATCGACTCCTTAAGCAGATTAAGTGCAATCGCAAGGACAAGTACTGCTACTATAAATCCCGACATATATTCAAGTCTTCCGTGACCGTAAGGATGCTCCTTGTCTGCCGGCTTGCCGGAAATCTTAAAGCTTATCAGAGTTATGATTGAAGAAGCCGCATCAGACATATTGTTGACCGCATCACCGACTATTGAAAATGCACCGGATATAATACCTATTATAATCTTCAGTATAGAAAGCATGATATTGCAGAATATTCCGAAGCCTCCCGCAAGCATACCATACTTCTTCCTGACCTCCGGATTGCCGGTATCCTCGTAGTTTTTAATAAAAGTTCTTACTAATAGTTTCCCCATACTTAAGCCCTAAGTACTTTCTATATTATAGAAGTTTATTAGATCTTTATTGGATCTTTATCGAATCTATACTGGATCTATATTGGTTCAATACATACTCGTTATTAGATCTCATCAATCTTGATAAGATTTGTATTTCCTGATACGCCGGAAACGCCGCCTGTTATAACGATCTTATCGCCCTTTGAGAGATCAAATACAGATGCTGCAACCTTTTTGGCTCCGTAGAAAAGAACCTCTGTTGAAGGGAAGGTCTCGCACATCTCAGGAGTAACGCCCCATGAAAGTGCAAGCTTACGCCAGGTTGCTTCATTTGTTGTCATACCGATGATATCAACCGGTGATCTGAATCTTGATACCATTCTTGCTGTAACGCCTGAAAGTGTGCAGGCAACGATACATTTTGCATTGATATCGATAGCCATACCGCAGGTTGAATGTGATATTGCATCTATATCATTTCTGATCTCTATATCCGCATTATAGAATCTCTTCTTATAGTTTATATTCTGCTCTGTTGACTGGCAGATCTTAGCCATAGCCTTAACAGCCTCAACCGGATAGCTGCCGGCAGCAGTCTCGCCTGAAAGCATAACCGCACTTGTTCCGTCATATACAGCATTTGCAACATCCGATGCCTCAGCTCTTGTAGGACGTGGATTGTGGATCATTGATTCAAGCATTTCTGTAGCTGTGATAACACGCTTGCCAAGCATACGGCACTTTGTGATAAGCTTCTTCTGGATTGCCGGAAGCTTCTCATAATCTATCTCAACGCCCATATCGCCTCTTGCTACCATGATACCGTCACATGCTTCGCAGATCTCTTCAATGTTATCAAATCCTGACTGATTCTCGATCTTAGCGATAAGCTCAACATTTTTAGCATCATAATCATCAAGGATCGCATGTATATCGAGAAGGTCCTGCTTAACAGATACAAATGAACAAGCGATAAAATCTATACCATTTTCAATACCGAAAATGATATCAGACTTATCCTGCTCTGAAAGATACTTCTGCTTGATATGCTTTCCCGGGAAGCTCATACTCTTCTTATTTGTAAGCTCTCCGCCGATAACGACGCGTGTCTTTATCTCATGTCCATTAATTCCTGTTACAAGGAAATTCATAAGTCCGTTATTGAGAAGTATGGTATCTCCCTCTGAAAGCTCGTCAGCAAGTCCTGCATAGCTTACAGATACTGTAGTTTCATCACCCTCAATCTGATCTGTGGTGAATGTAAATTCATCACCTTCACTCAGGCTTATCTTACCATTCTTAAATGTACCTATTCTATATTCAGGTCCCTTTGTATCAAGCATTATAGCTATAGGAAGATGAAGTTCTTCCCTGACCTTTTTGATAGCATTTATTCTTTTTAAATGTTCTTCATGTGAACCGTGTGAAAAATTCAGTCTTGCGACATTCATTCCGGCCATGCAGAGCTCTTTAAGTGTTTCCTCCGACTCACTTGCCGGTCCGATAGTACATACAATTTTAGTCTTACGCATTTGTTTTATCTCCTGAGTTAAATATGATGTGGGGATTTTAATATTTAAAATTCTTTCCTTGAAAGCAGGAAAGCTTTTTTATCATGACATTTATGTCAAAATTAACCGTATTATAACACCGCTTTTTGAATATATCAAATAAAACAACAAATAAGCATACTAAAAGGGTGCCGAGCAATGCCAGCACCCTCAAATCATTTATGATACGGTTCATTATTGATTATTCTATAGCTTCTGTAGATCTGCTCCAGCAGTATTACTCTCATCAGCTGATGCGGAAATGTCATCCGCCCGAACGAAAGCTTCATATCAGCCCTCCTCAGCACCTCCGGTGAGAGTCCGAGCGATCCTCCGATCACAAATTGTATATGACTTATCCCATTTATGCCAAGGCTGTTAACTTTATCTGCAAGCTCTGTGCTTGAAAGATTTTTACCGTCTATTGCAAGAGCGATAACAAATGAATTCTCTTTTATCACAGAAAGCAGACGTTCGCCTTCCTTCTTCTTTATGCCTTCCTCGACAGCCTCCGATGCATTCTCCGGAGTTTTCTCGTCGGCAACCTCCAGAATACTAAGATTTGCATATCTTGAAAGCCTCTTACTGTATTCACTTATCATATCTCTAAAGGCGGATTCTTTCACCTTCCCTACGCAGCAGATATCTATCTTCATGTTCTTTTCCTTTAATTCAGTAATTCAGCAATTCCATTAATTGTCTTAAAATCGCCTGTTACCTTATGTACAGCCCTTTCCTTATCTATCTCCTCTTTACTTAAACCGTAATTATTGAGAAGGATACCGTCCATTCCGATAGACTGGGCAACCTTTACATCGCTTCTTACTTCATTTCCTATCATTACAGATTCGCTGATATCGATGCCTTCAGCTTCAACAAGCGCTTTTATGAACATAGGATCCGGCTTCATGACACCGTAATCAGATGAAAAATACAGCCTATCCATATGTTCATCTATATGCATCAGCTTGATCTCAGGCATAGTAAAAATGGCTTGTGCATTTGAAAGAAGATATACCTTGCAGCCTTTCTCACGAAGTGCATCAAGCGTTTCAAGTGTGTCCGGGAAAAGCTTCAGATATTTTCTTGAAAGTGTTCTGAATGCATTTGCCATAAGCTCTGCCCAGACTGCTTCATTTTCAGGTATTCTTACAGAAAGCTCATTTCCGTTATCAGGACCGGTAAGCATTTCCGGTGCTTCCTTTAAAAGTCTTATAAATACCTTCTCCAGCTTGATCTCCGGATACTCACAACCAAGCTTTTCTTTAAGCAGCGCTCTCTCCTCTTTATCAAGTTCAAAAAATGCCTTTCTCAGATGCTTAGGCTTATATACAGCTCCATAGCACGCATACAGCTTTGCAAGCTTCTTCCAGAGCTTCTTTGATTGTTCATCTGTCTTAATATCCACAAGTGTACCATAAAGGTCAAAAAGATAATTTTTGTACATATGTCCTCCACACAATTAATACAAACTTCTTTAAAAATATATAATAGGCCGGTGTCCCAATCGAGCAACCGGCCGCATAAGATATAATATATCAGATTAGAAATCTTTTGCAATCTCAAAATCCATCTCTTTATAATTCCATACAGCTCTGCCGATACCATATCTGTCCATTACGCTGTGGAAATCCTTGAACCAGAGTGCTGCATCCTTACGATCAGCCTTATCGATAACTCCGTACTCACCGCAGTAAAGAGGTACATCCCTCTCCTCTGCAACCTTGATGGCATCCTGAAGAAGATTATCAAAATAAGCCTCATCCGGTACTGCCTCCGGATCATATCCCTTAAATGAACAATATGCCTGGCAGAGATACTTCTGACTGAGCTCTTCATACTGTGAATAAGGCATCTTATATTCGCATCTGAAATCATGATCCATTGTAGCTATCCAGTAAGCTCCCTGATGTGTGAAAAGAAGCGGCTCATAGCAATGGAAGGTGTAAATGATCTTGTCATCATACGGCATAGCAAGATCACGCACTGCTTCAAGGCTGTTGTTGTAATAACCGCCGACAATTATTCTTATATCAGGTGCGATAGCTCTTATCTTCTTGATAGTCTCTGTGGAAACTCTGTTCCATGTATCACAGTATTCCTTCTTGGTAACCTCGTTAAGAAGCTCAAATACTACTGTCTCGTATTCATCACCGTATCTTTTAGCAAGCTCTTCCCAGATTACATAGAAATGCTCCTGATACTTCTCATCCTCGAAGAAGCCCTTCTCACCATGGAAAGGATCAAATGAATATCCCGGAGTTCTGTGAAGATCAAGTATCATCTTGATACTGTATTTCTTGCACATAGCGATAGCAAAATCAATATATTTGAAGCCTTCCTCTTCAAAATTCATGTTATCATCTTCAAAAAGCTCATAATCAACAGGAACTCTAACATGATCAAAGCCTCTTTCAGATACAGCTTTGAAATCATCCTCGGTAATAAAAGTGTCATAGCGCTTCTTAGTATGATCACACTGAGAAAGCCATCCGCCAAAATTTACGCCTCTTGTAAAACCATCTAATTTTCTCATTTTGTTCCTCCATTTTATATAAGATCACGAACTATAAAATACATGTTAACAATATTTCTTAAGAAATTTCCGGTTACTGTTTTAATCATAACAGATTATATTCCATCTGTCATTTTTTTATTTAAAAAATGCCCCCGAAAAGTCCTCTTAATTCTATGAATTTATTATATATTGTGGTAATATCATACTATATAAAAAAGATGATAATTTTGGCATTTTTATGACAGATATTTGGGGTTAAAAAAGGGAGGTATCTCATGCAGGAAATAGAGAAAGAACTAAGCTATCGTGAATATATACTTCGTGAAGAATATCTTCATCATGCACCTATAGATCCGGAAATGGAATTCTACGATGCCGTGACCGGCGGCAACAGAAAAAAGGTTGAAAGCTTTCTGACCGAGCCCTTCTGTGACAAGAAAGGTCTGGGCGTGCTTTCGGATAACAATCTGCAGAATTTCAAATATCATTTTGCGATAACCGCTGCCATCCTTGCAAGAAACTGCATCAAGGCTGGTCTTATGCACGAACAGGCTTACACCATAAGCGACCTTTATATCAAAAGAGCCGACACCTGCAAGAGTCTGGATGAGATTTCAGTCCTGCATAAGAAAATGGTATTGGATTACACCAAAAGGATGCAGGAGCTTTCTACGAAAATGGTTTATTCACGCCATATTTTAAAGTGTCTCAGCTATATCTACGATCATCTGCACGAAAGAATAACCCTGAATGATATTGCCGCTGAAACAGAGCTCAGTCCCAGCTATCTTTCAAGGTTATTCAAAAAAGAAATGCATATGTCCGTAAGCGATTATATCAGCCGTAAGAAGGTTGAAACCGCTAAAAATATGATTGATTATTCGAATTACAGTATCTCCGAGATATCAAATATTCTTGCCTTTCCGAGCCAGAGCTACTTTGGCAAGGTATTTCTTAAATATGTCGGCACATCTCCGGGCAAGTATCTGAACCGAAGAAAGATCACGATCTCTCCATAAAGTACATTCTTGATGCGTAATCACCGAAAAGCCTTGTTCCGTCCTTATATCCGGTTCCCGAATATGACGGAGTGAGGCTTATTCCTTTGTTCATCAGCTCACTGCCGCTTACCACTGTATCCTCTACCTCTCCCGAGAGGCGGACGAATTTCGCCATTACATTATGCAGGGTTGAATCCTGCTTTACATGAACCGGCGCAACTGTATTTATAAGGTCACCAAATTCTTTAATATTATGATCCTTCTTGATATTGTAAAAATGATAATCCTCTTCTTCAAGAAGTCCGGCCGCCTTAAATGAAAGCCCCGGGAAGTTAGGGATAACACTTTTCCTTACGATAACTCCCACAGCCTTATCTTTATCCTCTGATACAATATTAAAGCGGTAGATATTATCGTTCATTCCGCCGGTACATATACCTGAGAAGCCGCTGCCGACAGTTCCCTGAATGCTGTTTTCTGCATCCAGTCTGTAGAAATCTCCGAACTGGAGCACTCTTCTCCATTTCTTATAAATCTCCACCTGTTCTTTAATACTGTTTAAATCTTCCTTCTTAAAATCCGAAAGATTTGATTCATAGCCAAGTACTCCGAGTGCAGCCACATTAAATCTTGTCTCTATAGGAGTGACACGAAGAGTCTGATGGTTCGGTACTCCTGATACATGCGAAGAAACAGTATTCATAGGATATCCGTAGCTGTAGCCCTTCTCAATCTCAAGCCTTGATACAGCGTCTGTATTGTCGCTTGCCCAGATCTGCGGGAAAAAGCACAGCATTCCGAGATCAAAACGGTTTCCGCCCGAAGCACAGCCTTCGAAGAGTATCTCCGGAAAGTCCTTTGTAAGACGACCTATAAGCTCATAAAAGCCAAGAATATATCTGTGATAAACCTCGCCCTGTCGATCCGGCGAAAGGTTCTGTGAAAAGACCTCCGAAAAGATACGGTTCATATCCCATTTTACATAGCTTATATCAGCTGATGAAAATACTCTCTTCATCTCATTATAGATATGATCGACCACCAGAGGATTTGTAAGATCCAGTATTCTTTGATTTCGTCCCTCAGACTGAATCTTACCCGGAGCCTCTAAAACATATTCCGGATGCTTTCTGTAAAGCTCTGAATTAACGCTGATCATCTCCGGCTCCACCCAGAGGCCAAAGTTCATTCCGAGCTTTTTGATCTTTTCCGCAAGTCCTTTTATTCCGTGAGGAAGCTTCTTTTTGTTCTCTGTCCAGTCGCCCAGAGAGCTTTTATCATCATTTCTCTCTCCGAACCATCCATCGTCCATAACAAAGAGCTCTATGCCGCAGTCCTTTCCGGTCTTTGCGAGCTTAAGGAGCTTCGACTCATTAATATCAAAATACGCAGCCTCCCAGCTGTTGAGAAGTATCGGTCTTTCTCTGTCTCTCCAGCTGCCGCGGACTATGTGCTTTCTGACAAATCTATGCATGTTGCAGCTTAGTCCGTTATATCCCTTATCCGAAAATGACATTACTGCTTCAGGTGCATCCAGGCTTTCTCCCGGCTGAAGGCTGTAAGAAAAGCCTCTTGGATTAATGCCGCTTACAAATCTTGTCTTTCCGTATGCACTTGTTTCAAAGGCACTATAATGGTTTCCGCTGTAGATAAGATTAAAGCCGTAAACCTCTCCGGCCTGTTCTGTTACAGGTCCCGCAGCTGCCATAACAAATGGATTACATCTGCTGCCGCTGCTTCCTATACATGAATCATAGACCATTTTACCGCCGGTAAGTATACTGTCGCAGCGGTTCATTTCATTTGCCCATGAGCCTCTGAAGCCAGTACACTTTAAGGCAGTTACAGGAAACTCAAGGCAGTTCGACATAAGTCTTCTGACAGTCAGCTTACCACTGCCGGAATTTATAAGCTTTACGCTTCTGGTTATTATATTCTCTTCAGGATATACGAAATAATGAAGTTCAAGCTTTTCGCCGTAGGTACTGTCCTGAAGAAGTATAAAAAGATGCTCATACTTTCCTGAATCATCATAAGAATGAGGCAGCGGCGACTCTTCAACATGCGCCGTCAGCGTTTCAAAAACCTCTGCCGTTACAAACTTAAGATCCAAGGTTGAGCTGCCATTTTCATGAATAACCTCTATAGCAGGCTCTCTTACGTCTCCTCTTCCTCCCGCAGCATATTCTGCACTCATTGCTTCAAGAGAAAGAGAAGGATTTGCTTCGTCATATACAGTAGAATTGCCCGGAACAAAATCATATCTGTCCCTGAGGGCGAAAGCATTTACGCTTCCGTCCTTTTTACCAAGCTTTTTACCGTAGTAAACGTGCTCCAAAAGCCCTGCCTCATTGACCATAAAGATATATGAAGTTTCATTTGTTCTAAGATGAAAAACCTTATCCAGAATCCTGATCATAAACAGTCCTCCTTAACAGATTTCTATCTTGCTTCCTGCTTCTTTGCGAGTTCTGCCTGAACCTCTTCAAGCTTATTCTCATCAAGTAAGAATTTCTTCTTGAACCAGAACAATGCTATGAAAAGTCCGAGTATCGGAATAAGTGTCATTACCATTCTGAGTCCTGTTCTTGAAGAAGCAGCTACCTGGATTGAATAATCTATTGACTTCTGCTCTTCTGTAACTGCATCACTCTTAAGGTTGAAGATTGAGAGTGAGATAGATGCGATAAATGCAGCCACACCTGATGCAAGCTTTACTACAAAGGTCTGCATAGAGAAGATAACCGATTCATCACGTCTGCCGTTCTTAAGCTCACCGTAATCAACTGTATTTGCAAGAAATACTGTTGTAAGTACCTGAAGCACTCCGTTTGCAGCAAAGATGAAGAAGCCCGGTACGAAAAGCATTACTACATTTGACATAGATGTAAATGCTATTCCAAGGAGTGAAGCATATCCGATGATCGCGCTTGCGATGCAGATATAGAAAATATTTACATTTGAAAGCTTTAAAGCATTTCTGAGAAGCGGATAGAATAACATCATTGAAAGAATCTGGATTCCACCGCCGAAGGTATTGAAAAGTGTATAGCTGTTATACCATCCCTCGCCGCCGAAGTCGTACTTGAAGAAATACAGTACAAGGTTTGATGTGATGTATACAGCACAGTTGATAAGTACAATAGCTACAACAACTGTCATTGCCTGATCATTCTGTATAAGCGCCTTGAACATCTGTCCAACTGATGGAGATTCCATATCAACTGTAGACTTTTCCTTGATGCTTATACATGTGATAAGTATAAATACTACGAAAACTATAGCTATTATAAGTGCGAACCACTTGAAACCGGTTCTCTCACCTGCATTTCCCTCTCCGCCGAGAGCATGCACGATGATCATTGTAAGTATGGTTACAAGAGCTGAACCTACGCCCGCTGCAGAACGTGCAAGAGTTGTAAGTCCTTCTCTCTCCCTGCCTGACTTTGTAAATGCAGGGATCATTGACCAGTAAGGAATATCCATCATTGTGTAGGTTACTCCCCAAAGGATATAAGTGATTGCCGCATAAGCAACAAGGCCTTTTCCGTCAAGCGAAGGCGGTGCAGCAAACATTATGAAGAGTACAGCGGCATTTGTTACTGTACCGATAAGGAGCCAAGGCCTGAACCTGCCCCATCTTGTATGTGTCTTAGCTACTACGATACCCATGATCGGGTCATTAAATGCATCAAATATTCTTGCAACAAGAAGTATAACGCCCATAGCTACAGCATTTACTCCGAGTATATCCTGAAAATAGTATAAAACATAACTTGCAGACAACATGTAAACCATGTCTTTACCTACTGCACCAAGGGCATAGGCGAATTTTTCTCTGCCGCTCAGATTCATATTAATCTCTCCTTCCGTTAATCAATTATTCGTTTATACTAATATTAAAGTCTATCTTTACTCTTCCGTCATAGCCTTCAGGCATCTCAATGGTGAGTGATGCATTACCCTCAACGCCCTTTGTTCTGATATATGTTCCGCCCATACCGCCGGCTATCATTGCCTGCTTTGGTCCTACTATCTCGATAGGTCCCTCTGCCTTAAGCGGAAGCGGAAGTGAAAAGAACGGCATAACATTTTCGTTCTGGTCACAGATCTTTATTCTGACTGCAGCCATATCATAGCTTGTATCTTCGCAAAGCTCTGTATGATCTGCCTCTGCCGTGATGTGAATATCCTTTACGGTAGTCTTGATCACGGTCTTTACTACCTTTCCTTTTGAAACAGCCTCAAACTTAAATACTGCTCCTTCGCCGCCCCAGTTGCCGATATACTTACCGAAAAGCCTGTAAGCGTCATCATATTTCATATGATAGAGAGCCATTACCTTAGCCATCTTAGCCTTGACACTTACCGGAAGGTTTACCATTCCGTAGCGTCCGATATAGTTAAGAAGCTCCTTTACATCCTCTGCCTGACGCTTTGTAAAGCCTTCATTTTCCTCAAGCTGATCACCGATAAAGTCATCGATAAGGATCGGTGTGATCTTCATATTTGAAAATGGAGAATCCTGATGTGTGTACTCTTTGATAAATACATCATTCTTATAGAACTTTACGCTGTCAGCGTTTGTGAAGATATATACATCTCCTCTGTTTCCTGCAGGATGCTCGCCAATATCCATAGAAGAGCTTATCTCAAGTACCGGGATTCTCTTCTGATGCATAGCATATACAGCCGCTGCCATCTTTGGATTTCTGAACATATCCATTACGCCGTGGTAGCAGATCCTGTCGCCGGATCCAAAATCCTTGTGAGTATTGTAATCAAACATACACCATGCGAAGCTTCCGCAGATATCCGAGTATTCGCTGACCGTCTCAAGGACTCTTGCATGTCTTAATGCATGCTCCTGTCTAAGCTCTTCGTTATCAAAGCTCTTGGTAGGATACATATGTCCATTGTACTCAGTGATAAGATAAGGCTTATCCATATCAGAGGTTACAGCTGCTTTCTTCTCCACTCCCGGATTTGTTCCGATATGGCTGAAGTCATTATATGTGTATACATCCTCAAGGAGCTTACTCTTCTTGAAGTTTCTTACGCCGCCTGTAGGTCTTGTAGGATCAAGCCTTCTGGCTGCTTCATTTGTCTTCTCATAGAAGTCGTTATCATCCATGGATTCATTTATTCTAACGCCCCAAATGATTATCGACGGATGATTTCTGTACTGCTTTACCATGTCCTCGGTATTTCTGACCGCCTGTTCCTTCCAGGCATCATCACCGATATGCTGCCAGCCCGGCATCTCTGTAAATACCAGAAGTCCTATCTCATCGCATCTGTTAATGAAATAATGAGACTGTGGATAATGCGAAGTTCTCGTTGCGTTTACGCCAAGCTCGTACTTAAGTATGTCTGCATCATTTATCTGCAGTGAAGCCGGTGCAGCGTATCCGATATACGGATAACACTGATGATGGTTAAGTCCTCTGATCTTAAGCTTACGACCATTAAGGAAGTAACCGTCCTTCTTGAATTCAGATCTTCTGAAGCCGACCTTGGTCCTGAATTCATCTATCACGTTTTCTCCATCAAGGAGTCTTACTACGAATTCATAAAGCTTAGGCATTGCAACGTCCCAGAGCTTTACCTTCTCAGCTGTAAAGCTTATAGAGGCTTCGCCATTCTCAGCCTTATCTGCCTCCACGCTGATGCTTCCTACGCTTTCGCCCTCATCAAGAAGCTCGGCGTTAAGGATAAGCCCCTCCCTCTCTACATTAAGAGTGATATCCGCTGCCATAACTCCGCTGAAAGTAAACTCGCGAAGCTTAGCGTTCATCTTGATCTTACCGCTGACTTCTCCCGGAAGCACTTCATCCTCCGGAACCTCCGGTCTTGCAAATACATCCTTTATATAATCCTTTTCCTTAACATCTATATATACATCTCTGTAGATGCCGCCGTAGGTCATATAGTCGATAACAAAGCCAAATGGAGGAACATTCACATCCTCTTTGCTGTTGCACTTTACAACAAGTACATTTTTAACACCGATCATGATCTCATTTGAGATATCAACCGTAAATGCTGTATAACCGCAGTTATGCTCTGCAACCTTCTTACCGTTCAGATAAACCTCTGAAACATGGCCTACGCCTTCAAATGTCAGAAGCACTGTTTTGTTCTCCCAGTCCTTCGGAACATATAAAACCTTTCTGTAACCGCTGATCATCTGATAAACAGACTCATCAAAATAATTAAACGGAGTTTCCTTAACCGTATGCGGTATCCTTACACTGCTGAGTGGAATATTACAATTACTAAAATTCAGTTCATCAGAGAATTCCTCAGCAAATCCCCATTCATCATTGATATAAATCCTTGCCATACTCTCCTCCTTATCCTTCTCCTCATGCTTCATATACGTCCTGATTAAATGCTTAAAATATTACGTTATGCGCTTTTAGTTGTAACACCGTAAAGCAGTATGCTTATAACCTCCTGAAGCGCTTTTCCGTAAGATAACTTATTCTTGATAAGTATATTCTGCTGGAAAAACTGCTCGAGTGTAGCTTCAAACATTGTCTTAAATATCGGAACCGGGATTCTTCTGATATTTCCTTCCTGCATCCCCTTCTCAAGAAGTGCTATCGTTACTTCCCAGCCGCTTTCAAGCCTTTTTCCGACCTTCTTATATATCTTTGGATATTTATCCTTAAGCATATAAAGTCCTGCAAAATTAATGTCTTTATAGCTGTCCGGCATCACACCCATGATCTTCTCAAGCTTTTCAACTGTTGAAAGCGATGTATCTTCAGATACCTTGTACTCCTCTTCCTTGATTCCATCGAAGATATAATCAACCGTAGAAAGAAGCAGAGTTTCCTTATCCTTGAAATACACATAAAGCGTTTTTTTGCTCATCCTGAGCTCTTTTGCAAGATCATCCATAGTGAATTTGATACCCTTTTTACCGAAGAGTTTTATCACCGCATTATATATTGCGATCTTTTCTGTTGTTATCTCTGAATCCTTAGCATTCTTATTCATATTCAATCCCTTCACCTCACTTATATATTCGTAAAACTAATTAACTATCATGATAATACTTTTTTAATCAACATCGGAAACTATTAATATATTTTACAGTTTCCATATTATCATGTTTTGATTTAAAAATCAAGAAACTAATTTATATATTTTCAGTTTCCGGTTTCCAAAAACGACACATAATATAACATCTGCCTCAGAGCATTCTTTATCTTTTTTTAAATAATTTAAAAATCATCTTTAAAAACGTG